>PLUZ01000006.1:745-5717 GCA_003162995.1 Methylocapsa sp.
AAGCCGGGCCATCGCCCGCTCGCGTAAATCCAGTGAATAGGGCTTTGCCATGCCCGCCGACCTCCTTCGGTCAGCAGGTTGAATCTGATTTGCGATCCTTTGGGAATCCCGATTCAATCAAAATGCGACATGCTCTAAGTCGCTCGTCGCCGAGGCCGCGATAGCCTCGTTCCTGTCGCCTGATGCAGCCGAGCGCCAAGAAGCAACCTTAGCGCGGCGGCTCGACCGGATCACCCGACAAATAGAACGGCTGGAACGCGATCTGGGGATCTCCGTCGAGACCGTCGCTCTGTTCATTCGCTTCTGGCTGATGGCGACGCCTTCCTTGCCTGAACAGTCGCAGGCCGCAGCGCGCGAAAACGGAGCCGAGCGATACGAAGGATTCGTGCAAGCACTTGGCCGCCAGCTTGCTAAAGGGCCAAGTTTCATTCGGGAAGTATCGTTGGATATCGGATCCCCGGGGTCTACGCAGTCCGAGACAGAGACAACGCAAAGCTCTGAATAATAGGGTTTTTTCGCGTTACAGGGGACTACATGAGTGTAGAACTAAACCAAAAGGGAGAGAAGCCACTTGACGTGATGTGCAAAGTTGCGCGTACGCGGTGCATATCATTTCTCCATTATGCCCGGAGCGATGCCCGCGCCATACTCCGAGCGAGATGAGAAGTAGGGATTAATGCACTCGACGCGCGTGAAAAGAAATCTATCGGATCATGCTTCAATCGTACAGCAGCGCGCTCCGTTCACTCTGTCTTCAGCGACGATAAGAACCTCTCGATAATGGCCTTGTCCCATACCTTGCCCCATCGGCTGATCGAACGGCGACGCCATAGTCGGCTATCAACCGCGGAGCCGCGGTTGCTCTCATTACGACGCGCAACCTGGACGTCCGCTCAGGATTAGGCCAGCAGAGGGTACCTTGAACGGCGGTAGAGATCTGCGTATGCTGGAGGCATGCAGATCATGGTCCTCCGGCGATTGCTCATTGTCCTGACCGGCCTTTCCTTCCTCGCCGGGGCCGCCGTTCACGCGATGCCGTCCACGCGTTTGATGGCAGCGGCTTGCGGGGATGCCGCGCAAATCGTGACCGGCGACTGCTGCGCGAAGATGGCTATGAAAGCCCATGCTATGCCAGCGCGNNCTGCAAGGGCATTTCGCTCGATTGTGCTAATCAGTTGGGCTGCATCTCTTCGCAGGCACTGCCAGCTCCGTCGACTGCGCTCGGGTCCCCCACTGCTTATGGATACGTGGCATATTGGCCGCCCCTTGCCTGCCGAGCCGGGCTGTCGCATAAACCCGACCTCTTTCCCCCTATAGCCGCAGCAGCTTAATTAACCGAAGCACCGCGCTTGCACACGCCTTTGGATCGCATTCCGGCGTATCCAGTGCGCTTGTAAAGACGGGTTTTCCTCGGCTAAGGCCCGTCATGGGTCGGAGGTCATTTCCATGTCGTCGCGCTTCTTCGTTGGCGCCGCCGCGCTCGCCATTATTCTAGCCGTCGGCCAAGCTTCGGCGGCGGCCCAGGACCAGAGTTTCAAAGCCGCGGGGAAGCCACAGAAGGGCGGCACCGGTAAATTGGCCATACCAGTGCAGCCCACACCCCTGGGCGNNGCGCGACGGTCGAGAGCGTGCTCGCGGTCGGCCGCCAGCTCAACCCCGCGCTGCGCGCGGCGGCTCTGGATACGTCGGCCGCCGCGGCCAAGGCCACCGGCGCCGATGCGCTCGATGATCCGATCATCTCGGATAGCTATCAGTATTGGCGCGATCCTGGTGTCTTTAGCGGCCATGCGGTCATGGTGACACAAGCTTTCCCACTTTGGGGAAAGCAGAACCTGCGGCGCGAGGCGGCACTGGCGGATTTGGATGCCATACGCGGGCGCGAACGGGCCGCGCGCGATGCGCTCGACGAGCGCATCAAGGGCGCCTTCGCCCAATATTATGTAGCGAGCCGTGCCCTTGCCGTGAACCGGGAGGTGATCGCGGTGACACGCGGAATGCGTGCTGCCGCCGAAGCGCACTATGCAGCTGGACAAGGCGATCAGGCAGCGGTCATCAAGGCGCTCGGAGAGGAAACCGCGGTGGAAATCGAAGCCGCGCGCCTCGAAGGCGATCGCGCGGCCGCCCGGGAACAGCTCAACGCACTGCTCGCGCGTCCTGCCAATGCGCCATTGGCCGAACCTTCGCGGCTCCGGCGCGTGCCCGCCGCGAATCTTGCCACCGCCTCCCTGATGTCGGGCGCCCGCAGCAGCAGCCCGGCACTTGCCGCGAGCGGCGCGGAGGTGGACGCGGCGCGAACGCGCACCGCCCTCGCTGAGAAAGCCTGGTATCCCGACCTGACGGTCGGGGCCGGACCATTGATCCAGACCAACAACCGTCCGCTAGGGGCCGCCGCCACGGTCGGTCTAAACATCCCTTTGCCTTGGGGCAAGGAGGCTTCAGAGCAACAGGCGGCGGCTGCACAGTTGGGCGCAGCCCAGCAACGCTACGAGGCGGCACTGCTCGATATCCAGAGTGCGCTCGGCGAAGCGCTCGCGCGGCTCAAAGCGGCACAGAACGCCGATGCCTTGGTGGTCCGTAAAGCCCTTCCGGAGGCGCGGGCGGTGCTCAAGTCGATCATCGCGGACTACGCCCAAGGGCGCGGCGATCCGGCCACTGCACTCGACGCACAGCACCGGGCCCACGACCTTGAACTCAAGCTGCTCCAACTACAGTTGGACGAACAAACGATGCTCGCCGCGATCGAACGATTGATAGGAGGCGAGCTGTGAGCCGCTCGCGGGCAAGCCGTACGGCTGTGATCTTTGCCGTCGTGGCGGCCGCCGTCCTCTGTTTCGGTCACCAGCCGGAGCATGCCTCCTTCGTGGTGCAAGCGGCGGCGCAAACACCGCAAAGCATGGCAAGCTCAGACGCCGTACCGGGCACCGGACCATCGGCTTCCGAACCAAATCTGGCGCCGGTCACGCTGACACCGCAACGGATGCAGAGCATCGGAGTAAAGACCGGTGTCGTCGAGGTTCGGCCGATCCACGACCAGATCCGCACCGTCGGAAACATCGAGGCGGACGAAACGCGGATGTCCGACGTGCAGGTCCGCTTCGCCGGCTGGGTCCAGAAAGTTTATGCCGACGCAATGTACAAACAGGTGCGACAGGGCCAGCCGCTCCTGACCATATATAGCCCGGAGCTGGTGACGGCCGAGCAGGACTACTTAGTGGCCAAGGAGCTACTGGCGAAAACCACTGTTCAGGGAGGTGCTGCCGGATCCCACGGATCCCAGTCGCTTTTGGATGCCGCAATCGAGCGGCTGAAGCAGTGGCAGGTCCCCGACCGCGAGATCGCCAGGCTAAAAAAGAGCGGGAAGATCAGGCATGAGATCGAGATCGACTCGCCGGCGTCCGGTTTCATTATCGACAGGAAGGCCTTTCCGAACATGTATGTGCAACCGGGCACGAAGTTGTACTCGGTTACGGACTTGTCGACCGTCTGGGTCTACGCCGAGATTTTTCAGAGCGATATTGGCCGGGTGAAGGTCGGAGATCCGGCGTCAGTCACCGTGGACTCCTATCCGGACCTGACCTTCCCGGCCCGCGTGAATTACATTTGGCCGGAAGTGGATAAGGCCACGCGCCGGGCCCGCGTGCGCCTGGAGATACCCAATTCAGAATCGAAGTTTCTGCTCGGGATGTTCGTCAATGTCGAGCTCGGCTTGCCGCTAGGAGACCGGTTGGTGATTCCGGCTTCCGGAGTGTTTCAGTCCGGCACGCGTCAGATCGCATTCGTGGATCGCGGCGGCGGCTATTTTGAGCCCCGGGATATCGAGGTCGGTGCCCGGGCCGGTGATGATTTCGTCGTGTTGAAGGGCCTCGAAGCTGGCGAGCGCATCGTCACCTCGGCCAATTTTCTGATCGATTCCGAGAGCCAACTCCAGGCCGCACTGGGGTCGTTTGCGCCTCCGCCTCCTGGTGGGGGAGCGGCGGCAGCCATGAATGCGCCGCAGGGGCCAACGCTCGAATATTCTTCAGACCCGTCGACCCCGCGTGCCGGAAGCAACAATCTCCGCGTCAAGCTCACCGGCGCTGACGGCGCATCAATCACGGGTGCCCAGGTCACCGTAACATTCTTCATGCCCGCCATGCCAGCGATGGGCATGGCCGCCATGCGTAGCGTAGCCACGCTCAGTGAAAAAGGCGGCGGCATCTATGAGGGACCGGGAGAGGTGCAGATGGGCGGGACCTGGCAAGTCACCGTGCTGGCAACCAAGGCTGGCCAGACCATCGCCCAGAAACAGTTCTCCGTGACCGCGGAAGGGAGCATGTAAGTGATCGCCCGCTGGATTGATTTATGCGCCCGCAATCGCTTCCTCGTCTTCACCGGAACGCTCCTGCTGGTGCTGGCCGGCATCTGGGCGGAGCGCCGGATGCCGCTTGATGCCCTGCCCGACATCTCCGATGTGCAGGTAATCATTCATACGGCGTGGAATGAACCGCCCAATGTCATCGAGGATCAGGTTACCTACCCGATCGTGACGGCCCTGCTTGCCGCACCAAACGTGAAGGCGGTACGCGCCCAGACCATGTTCGGCGATTCCTACGTGTTCGTTGTTTTCGAGGACGGCACGGATCTGTATTGGGCGCGCTCGCGTGTGCTGGAATATTTGCAGCAGATTGCAGGGCGCCTTCCTGCCGGGGTCCACCCGGCGATCGGGCCTGACGCGACCGGCGCGGGCTGGGTGTATGAGTACCTCATCGTGGATCACAACCATCGCTACAGTCTCGCCGATTTGCGCAGCCTCCAGGATTGNNGGCGTCGCCGAAGTCGCGAGCATCGGCGGCTTTGTCCGGCAGTACCAGGTCCGGTTGGATCCCGACAAGCTCCGTGCCTTTAACATTCCGCTCTCGACAGTGATCGAAAAGGTCCGTGACAGCACCAACGAGGTGGGCGGGCGGTTGCTTGAATTCCAAGGCGCCGAATA
>PLUZ01000479.1 GCA_003162995.1 Methylocapsa sp.
GCGCATCAATTTCGTTTCGGGGTCTTGCATGTTGATCCGTCGATGATAACAACCGTCAGGACGACAAATGACCGAACTGAGAAATTTCGACTTGAATCTTCTGCTCGCGTTCAAGTTGCTCGTGGAAGAGAAGAGCGTTTCGCGAGCCGCAGAAAAGCTGTTCATTAGTCAGCCGGCTATGAGCCATGTCTTGCTCAAGCTTCGTCGCCACCTCGACGATCCCATATTAGTGAAAACATCAATTGGAATGGTCCCAACGCCTCGGGCGCAAGCGCTTCTGGAGCCGGTGATAGATCTCTTGAGGGGCGCCGAACGCATCATTCGGACTCCAGAAGAGTTTTCACCTGCGAGTAGTCAAAGACGATTTGTGATCGCTACGAGCGACTATGTCGAATGCACTCTATTGCCGAAGCTTACAGAATTAATTAATGCGCGATCTCCAAATATTGAAATACATATACGACCACTTTCAAATAAGTTATTGAAGCCCACCAAGAAGACGATATTGATCTGATTATAGGGTTTAATGCGATTATTGATATTCCATCGCATATTTGTCATGAAAAACTCTTCGATGACAAAATTGTTTGCATTCTAAGACAAGAACATTCCAATATTATTGGAAATGAAATATCACTCGAACAATATATTTCGAGCCGTCACATGGTTATATCACGTAGGGGAACGGGCACGGGTTTGATCGATGACTACCTTGTGAGACGGGGGGTGGCTAGAAAAATTTCTCTTATCGTTCCAAATTTCCTATCCGCCCCGTGGATTTTAGCCAACACCGATTTGATTCTGTCGCTCCCGGCGAGGATTGCCGAGAAATTTGTCCATCTGGTGCCACTTAAGATATTGCCACTTCCAATCGACTTGCCAGCATATGATTTGATAATGTTATGGCATCCTCGCCAGGAAAAAGAGCCTGACCATCAATGGCTACGACGTGAAATACTGGAAATCTGCGCCGAGACGACAGTCTGAGAGCAGCGTCGACGATCTGGAAGGTTATCGTTAAACAACCGGGCCCCGCAACGCCCCGTCGGACCAGCGCCAAAGTGGCGTCTTCGCATGCCAACAGACTTTTGTTGACGCGGGACGCAACCGTCTCATGGCAGTGAAGTCCAAGCCCATTTCGCGACACCCGCGCCAATCATGACGCCGCCGAGCGCCCGCGCGACCAATTCTCCTTTCGGGGCAAGTTTTTCTAACGAAACAAGGCCAGTGAGAGCGGCAATCCAAAGAAGATTCATGGCGCCGCCGACGAAGAGCAGGGCCATCAGCGCCCAGCAGCAACCAAGACAATAAAACCCGTGGCGCATCCCCATCCCCCAGGCACCCCAAAGCCCCGGACGCCAATCGCTCAGCAAGAAGCCTAGCGGCGAGCGACACGCACGCAAGCATGCATGCTTGATCCTACTAAACTGAAATAGCCCTGCAATGAGCAGCAATCCGCCACTGAGAACGGACGACCTGCTCACGATCATGGGCGATATCAAGCCGATCGACTGCAGCGCCCATTGGGCGGCAGTCGCCGCAACACTGAACGCAATCCACAATGCGAGGTAGGCCAAAACAAAAAGAAGCGTTCTCGTCCCTTCGTTGCGACTCCGGCTCAGCGCCGCAAAGCACAGAAACATCGGGGCAGCTGAAGGCAGCATCATAGCCGCCATCATGATTACCCACATGATGAACACCGCCAGCCAGTTTTCAATCGACCATGCCGACGTGGGCATCATCAGATGCGCCAGGGGACTTTGCATGTTGGCAGCGCCCCACAGCAGGAGGAGCCAACTCCCAAGCGCCGCCGCCAAAATGCACGACTTCGTCCAGCGACGCGCACAGATCGAGTCTAGCGAAAACATGGTCACGGTTGGATCAGCCTTGGTAGGCGAATTGAGCGAAGAAGCCGTTACGGCCGGAAATATCGCAGGTGATCCCATGATCGTCGATCTTAGTGTGGGACGAACGCGAGACCGTCACGGGATGGTCGGGGGACACGGCAAGCGGGTGTCCTTTGATCTCGGTCGTTTGACCGCCTTGTCCCTGAATCGGCTCTATTTCGGTAGAAGCTACGCCATCAACCTCGAAGCGGAACCGGGCGTTCGCGGTTTTGTCGAACGTGATCCGTGCGGGCCGCACACCCAGAACTTCGGCAATCAGCGGCGCGAGATTGGCGATGTGCCCGCCATCGGCGCCGGAGAAAATCCCCTGCAGGGCGGCCTTTTGCTTGTCGTCGCCGCGATCGTCAAGATAGAGCGCCACTTTCCACCGACCGTCCTTCATGTTGCCGGGCGCATATGCGATCAACGCCGCGTTCAGACCATCGAGAATGGCGTCGCCATGATAACCCTTGTCAATATGCCATCCGACCACGACTTTGCATTCACCCTCCGTTGGTGGTGAGAGGAAAATGCAAGGGCACGCCACCTCACAGTTGCAGGCTTCGATGTAGGTGCCTTCGACGCTCCATGCCACGAGTCCGTCCTTTGCCGACGTCCGCCTGATAGCAGGCCTGTTGGCGGTGATTCTATTTGTTTTGACGGTATTTGGCAACGTCGGAACAGAGCTGGTCAGAGCTGGCGGTATGCCTCGGGCGTCAGATTGACGGGCTTGACGTTTCTGGTGATGAGTCGCTTATCTAGATCTACCATAATCCATCTCACCGCCGGGTTAATTCCCCCCGCCTTCGACGAGCGCCGCAAGGGTACGCGCTGCCGCGCCATTAGTTCCCCCTACGCCAAACGGTCTTTCCAAATAAACGTCGGCACTGGTGACCTTCGCCCAGGAAGTGCAAACCTTTGATGTTGCAAAATACCGGGACCTGCATCCGCAAATGCAAGGCAAGATCGTCGTCACGCCATGAGGCGCTGGGGATAGTCGAAGTCGCATTGGCGCCCTGGCCCGTTTCATTAAACAAACATTTATGCTAGCGGGGCGGAAACGCATCGTAGCGCTCACCATATTGATACGTGTGGGTCTCACCGGCTGGCAGTCATGCGACAGCTAAGCAACGACAAAGGAGACCAGCAATGAAGATTCTCAAGCTCGCGTTTCTCGGTTCTCTCAGGATCGCCTTTTTCGGTGCTCTAAAGGCCGCGCTTTTCGCATATATCCTTTTCCTTCCCAACACGACTCTTGCCAGCTCCGCGTCCGAGGGCGGTAGCCATATAGGCGACACAGCCTCCTATGCGCCGCCGGAAAGCAACGACCACGCGACATCGGGGAAGCGGGACCCAATGCTTTCGGCCACCCGCGCTAGCTGAAGGCAGGAAATCGAGCTTCTGGGGAGACCAAAAACATGACGCCAACGCTTGAAATTCTGCTCGTGTGCCTCATCGCCGACACCTTTTGCGCGAGGGGCTCGACATTCCCGAATGCGCTCTTGTCGCCATTCTTGACGCCGACAAGGAAGGATTTCTGCGCAGCGAAACGTCGCTTGTGCAGACCATTGGCCGCGGCGCCCGCAATGTCGATGGCAAGGTGATCCTCTATGCCGATCACGAGACGGGCTCGATCAAGCGGGCGATGGCGGAGACCAATCGCAGGCGCGAAAAACAAGAAGCCTATAATGCCGCCAATGGGATTACACCCGCCTCGATCAAACGCGGGATCGCGGATATTCTGGGCTCCGTCTATGAGCAGGACCATGTCACGGTCGATGCCGGTCTCGCCGCGTCGGAGAGTCTGACAAGGCATAATTTCAAGGCGGCGATCGTCGATCTCGAAAAGCACATGTGGGAGGCCGCGCGCTATCGCGACGAATTGAAACGCTTGCAAGCGGTCGAACTCGCCATTGCGGATGATCCGCTGGCAAGCCAGAGCGATGTCGAAGCACAGGCCGGGGCTTTTGGCGGCGAGCGCAAATATGAACGCGCGGCGAATCTGCCGGCCAATCGCCCGCATAAGCCGACCGCCACGCTTCGGCCGGTCACTAGAGGCGCGGTCGCGGCGGCGGCTAATGCCAGAGGCGCGGTCGCGACGGCCGCTAATCCGGGTCTATTCAGCTTCTTCACTGGTTGCCGATCAACGCCAGGGATCATGCCAGCCACCAACCAGCTAGACTTGCTCGTCTCGATAACGACCACCAATGTGGAATCGTGATCAAATGCAGCGATTGATCGGCCCAGGTCATCAACATGGATCATGGGGTAGCTAGCTCCGTCGGATTTCGTCCGGCGGCAATAGTGCCAGAAACTCTGCCGCTCACCCCATAGCTTCTCGTGGATTTAAAGGGGAAGGTGAAATCATCGCTGCATTCCTTGCCGCCTATCGCTAAGAAAACCCGCGCCTTCTTCTAAAGGGCACACTCAAAGTGCAGTCGGAAGTGTCTATCGACTTATCAAACTGTTTTGACACGCATTTCCTCGGCGATTCGTACTCACCTCATGCGCTTGCTGCCGAGCCGGCGGTTGATTGGATCTCGAGCGTCATCGGTCTTTATTTCTCAATTTGTGAGCTGCTTGCGGATTTCCAGCAATTCTTGGCGGCGTTCGTCGGTCGTCTTTGGATAGCTCATCTGAAGACCTTTGAGTGTATCAAGGATGATTTGGGATACGATCAGCCGAGCGTTCTCTTTGTCGTCGGCCGGAACGACATACCAGGGCGCGTTCCGAGTGCTCGTCGCACTGAGGCATTCCTCATACGCCTTCATATAGTGCTTCCAGAATTTCCGCTCCGCGATGTCCGCGAGACTGAACTTCCAGTTCTTTTCCGGCTCGTCGATACGCGCCAGGAAACGCTTGCGTTGCTCTTCCTTCGAGAGATGGAGGTAGATCTTCACTATGCGAGTTCCGTTGACATGGAGATGTCTCTCCAAATCCGCGATCGAACGATACCGGTCGTGCCAAATCGCCTTGTTGTCGTCCGGGATGGCTTCGCTGTGGAGAATCTCGGGATGTCCTCGGACGATCAACACCTCCTCGTAATAGGATCGGTTGAAGATGCCGATCCGCCCGCTCTCCGGTAGATCACGAGTGGTGCGCCAGAGAAAATCGTGTTGCAATTCGGCAGGACTCGGATGTTTGAAGCTGAAGACCTGGCAGCCTTGCGGATTGACACCGGACATAACGTGCTTGATGGCCCCATCTTTTCCGGCCGCATCCATAGCCTGAAAGCTCAGCAGGACGGCGTAGCGGTCGGATGCATAGTGAAGCTCCTGCAGCGAGCTGAGTTGTGCAACGTGCTCTTCCAACAACTTTTGATAGTGCTCCTTCGACTTATACACAGGCTCCACTTTCGTCGGCCACTTCCCAAGATCAACTTCATCACCTTCCTTCACGCGGAAGTCTTTTGAACTGAATTTCATTTCCATCCTTTCGGCGGTGCTGGCCGCATGGTTAGGGTCGGTACATTTGAAAGTCTCCTCTTTCTAACCCTGCCGGTCTGCATGGACCCGTCCCGAACTCTTCGCGGCCTTGCCTCCGATATAGTTCATTGGTTTACTCGGCTGCTGCTTTCGCTGATGATCAGATCATCACCTGGTTTTAGGTCGCCTTTGACAATTTCAGTGTAGACGCCGTCCTGGAGACCAAGTTGAACTGGGACCGCTGTCGGCCTTCCCTCGCGCAGGGTCCAGACCTGCGGCCAGCCAGCCAGCGGCGTCCTGGCGCCGGTGCTGTCGCTCGGGGCTGCGTGGCCAGCAGGCGAATAGCGCAGCGCTTGATCCGGCGCACGGAGGACATTGTCGCGTCTGTCGACCACGATTCTGATTGTCGCCGTCATGCCGGGTTGGACCAAAAGATCCGGATTGGACGCGGTGATGACGACATCATAGGTTACGACGTTCTCGATGGTCTGCGGCGATGGGCCAATTTGCGTCACCTCACCAGCGAAGAGACGGTTCGCGAAGGGACCGACCGTGAACGTGGCCTTGTCGCCGAGATTGACCTCGCCGATGTCGTTCTTTCTGACATTGGCGTCGACATGAAGGACGGTGAGATCTGCTGCGACGAGGAAGAGCGGCGCCGTCTCTGAGCCCACCGCGACTATCTGGCCTATAGCGACGTTGCGCGAGACCACTGTTCCATCAATCGGTGAAACGATATCGGTGTCGCCGAGATTAGTCTCGGCGGCATGAAGCGCTGCTTGAAGCTCTGCAACCGTCGCCTCGTCGAGCTTTGTCTGCGTCTGCGCCTGCTCATAGGTCCTGTGCGAGTTATCGAGCGCTTTCCGGGAAATGGCCCGGCGCTTCGAGCGGGCCTCATGGCGCTCGAAGGCCGCTTTCGCGTGGGCGAGATCCGTTTTGTCTTTTTCGCGCCGATCTTCGGCTGCCGCCAGATCGGCGTTGTCCTGATCCACCACGGTTTGATAGGGGCGCGGGTCAAGTTTCGCGCAGATCTGGCCCGCCTTCACTTTCGTGTTGGCGGCGCAATAAAGCGCCTGAATCACGCCGGACACGCGAGCGCCGACTGGCGCTGTCGCCGTCGGAACGACGCTGCCGCTTGCGGTCACGGTGCGG
>PLUZ01000579.1 GCA_003162995.1 Methylocapsa sp.
GGTTCGGTCGCGACGTGTCTTTCCGGCGCCCCTTCGTTTCAAGGAATAGGCGATGTCACAGAGTGCGGCCGTGAATTTGCGACCTGACTGGGCCGGGGGGGATGGACCGGGCTTGCCACCGAACAGAAGCGCTGAGCTGCTGACACCGGTCCGTTCGACACCGCTTGCATCGTGGAGGAGTGCGCCTAGCAGCATGCATCGCTGTCAGGTTTGAGCAAGGCAGATGCGAAAAGCCGCCTCGCCGAGTACGGCGCCAATGTCATCAGGCCCCACGAGGAGATGGCATCCGGCAGGAGCTGGTTACGCCCAGGGAGAATGTCATGGACACGCTGAGCGGCAAAAAAGGCCTTATTATCGGCATCGCCAATGAGCACAGTCTTGCGTATGGCTGCGCCCGACACTTCCGCGCCGCGGGCGCCGAACTGGCGATTACCTATCTCAATACTAAGTCGGAGCCCTATGTGCGTCCACTGGCGGCAGCGCTGCAGAGCGACATCTTCATGCCGTGCGACGTCACCGTGCCAGGCCAGCTCGAGGCCGTTTATGAGCGCGTCACAAAGGACTGGGGGCGGCTCGATTTCGTGCAGCATTCGATCGCTTATGCTCGCAAGGAAGATCTGCAAGGACGGATCACAGATTGCTCGGCCGAGGGATTCACACTCGCTATGCAGGTCTCCGTGCAATCCTTCTTGCGGATGGCCAAGCTTAGTGAACCGCTGATGACGGCGGGCGGTTGCTTGCTGGCGATGAGCTATTACGGCGCCGAAAAGGCTATCGCGCATTACAACGTCATGGGCCCTGTGAAAGCTGCTTTGGAGGCGGCGGTTCGCTACATGGCCCTCGAACTCGGGCTGGCGGGTATCCGCGTCAACGCCCTTTCGCCGGGTCCGGTAAAAACCCGCGCGGCTTCCGGAATCGAGCATTTCGACGAGCTGCTGGAGCGCGCAGTCCATGAAGCCCCCGAGCACAGGCTGGTGACGCTCGATGATGTTGGCTCTTTCGCCGCGTTCCTGGTCAGCGACGCCGCCAAGGCGATTACCGGAAACATCGCATACGTCGATGCTGGCTATCACGTCGTGGGTTGACGCAGAAGAGGCACCTATCCTTGATCGAGAACCGAACGTTTGACGAGATCCAGATTGGCGACACCGCATCGATGCAGCGTACTCTGCAGGCGGGCGATGTACGTGCCTGGGCCGCCGCCTTCGGCGATGTTGGCCTCCTCGCCGACGCTGGCGATATGCAGGGCGCGGCGGGGATCGTCACTGCGATCTTGAGCGCGCTGGTCGGGTCGGCCCTGCCTGGCCCCGGGTCGTCCATCCGATCGACCTCGGTGCAGGTGCGAGCCGCCCTGCCAATCAATGCCGTCCTGACGGCGGAGGTGGTGGTGCGAGAGAAGCGGGCAGACGAGAGGCTCGTAATACTGGCAGGGCAGTGTACCGACCCGGCGGGGCAGCAGGTGGCATCCGCGGCGCTGGAGGTCGTGGCGCCCATAACGCGGCTGCGGCACGAGATGCCAGAGCATCGGCTTGAGGGGCTACTGGAGCGCTGCCGCGAGCTCAAGCCGATGCTCACCGGCGTGGTGCACCCGTGCAGCGCCGCGTCGCTCACCGGCGCGATGGAGGCGGCCGAGGCCGGGCTGATCGTGCCGGTGCTGTTCGGGCCGGAGGCGGAACTGCGCCAGCTCGCCGCGGTCGCGAAGCTCAGCCTTTCTGGCTGCCGCATCGTGGCGACTGAGAGTCTTGAGGACTCGGCACTAAAGGCAGCGATGGCCGCCGGTGCCGGCGAGGTGCAGGCGCTGATGAAGGGCAGCCTGGAGACGGACGTGCTGCTGCACGCGGTCATGCAGAAGGAAGCGAAACTGCGCACCGGGCGGCTGATCAGCCACTGCGCGATGGTGTCGGTGCCGACCTATGCGCGCCGCTTCGTTATCAGCGACGTTGCGCTAAATATCGCACCTGACACCGACGAGAAGCGTGACATCTGCCAGAACGCGATCGGCTTCGCGCGCGCGCTCGGCATTGAGCTGCCGAAGGTGGCGGTGCTGGCCGCGGTGGAGACGGTGCACACGAAGATGCCAGCCTCCCTCGACGGGGCGATTCTGGCCAAGATGGCCGATCGGCGTCAGATCGTCGGCGGCATCGTCGACGGGCCGCTCGACCTCGATGCCGCGGTGGACGCGGCAGCGGCGCGGACCAAGCACATTTCCTCGCCGGTGGCGGGCGCGGCGGATGTGCTGGTCGTGCCGAATATCGAAGCCGGCAACATGATCTACAAGAACCTTGTCTTCATGGCCGATGCGCAGACTGCGGGCCTAGTGGTCGGTGCGCGGGTACCCGTGATCCTGACCAGTCGCGCCGATACCGCGGCCGCGCGCCGCTTCTCGGCCGCCGCTGCCGTGCTTTACGCCGACGCGCTGGCACGCGATCCCGCAAGCATCTTGCCCGATCCCGTGGAGTGACCGGTTATGACCAATGCCATCATCGCGATCAATGCAGGCTCCACCAGCCTGAAGTTCGCCGCCTACGCGGTAGACGCAAGCGGGTCGCCACCCCTGCTTTGCCGCGGCCAGATCGACGGCATGCAGGACGACCCGCATTTCGTCGCGAAGAACCCGGCAGGCAAGCCGTTGGACGCGCATGAATGGGGCGAGGGCCACGCGATCGACCACAGGACAGCGCTGCACTTCGTCATCACCTGGCTGGAAGCCAACCTCGCCGATATGAAGGTGGTAGCGGCCGGACACCGCGTGGTGCTCGGCGGCACCCGATTCGAGGCGCCGGTGCGGATCGATGGCGAGGTACTGGACTACCTCGACTCCCTGTCGGTGATGGAGCCGTCGCACCAAACCTTCAACGTGCGCGGCGCACGGGCGCTCGCCGAGGCGTTCCCGGGCCTACCGCAAGTCGCCTGCTTCGACAGCTCGTTCCATCGGACGATGCCGGAGGTAGCGCAGATCTACGCGCTCCCGCAGGACGTGCGCGATGCCGGAGTGCGTCATTGGGGCTACCATGGCATCTCCTACGACTACATCAGCCGGCAGGTGCCGAAGTTCGCACCTGAGGCGCGGCGAGTGATCGCTGCGCATCTCGGCGGCGGCGCCAGCATGTGCGCCATGCTGGATGGGCGCAGCATCGAGACCACGATGGGCTTCGCTGCGGTGTCCGGCCTGCCGATGGCGACACGTTCGGGCGATGTGCCGGCGGGCGTACTGTTCTACCTGCTGCGACGCAAGCTATTCGACGACGCGTCACTGGAAAAGATGCTGTACGAGCGCGCAGGCCTGCTCGGCCTGTCCGGCATCAGCAGCGATATGCGCGTGCTGCAGGAGAGCACGGATGCGCGCGCGGCCACGGCGATGGAGTATTTCGTATACGCGATGACGAAGTACGCCGGTGCGTACGCAAGCGTACTCGGTGGACTGGACGCTTTCGTATTCACCGCCGGCATTGGCGAGCACTCCGCCCCGGTGCGCGCGGCACTATGCGATAAGCTGGCGTGGCTCGGCATGAAACTGGACAAGCAAGCAAACGCTTCCAACGGGCCGCGCATTTCTCTGCCGGATAGCGGCGTGTCGGTCTGGGTCANNGAACTGATGATCGCGCAGCACACGCTGGCGCTCGTTAACGGCGTCGTGTAGCACATTCACTGCCCGATCCAGCGGCCTTCCGCGTCAAAGAGCACCCGGATTCATGTTGAATCACTGGATCATTTTCACGATTGGTTGCGATAGCCTGAATTTGGAATGTAGTTTGCGCATTCTTGGAGGCAAATTCAATCGAACGCTTGAGCGATGGCTTCGATGAGGGCTTTGGAAGTCCGATCCGCACCGCAGCCTTTCGCTGCATTGCTTTGTAAACGAGAGGAGTGCGCCTGAATGACGAGGAAAAGGGCCGAATCGGCGCATTCTGAAATGGCTCGCGGGGCTCAGCACACCGATNNCATCCCGGGCACCTGCCTTTCAGCTTCCGGATGCCCAGCAGAATGCTGCCGTTCAAGCTGATTAAGCCAAAGGGGCAAGGTCAGCGGTCATCTGGAGAAAATCGGCTAAAGCTGAAAATCCAGCCCAGGACGTTTCGACCATGTCACGGGTACTCGTGTACCGCCGTTGTTACTGCTGGCACTTGGAGAATAGGTAGTTTTCGAACCTGGCGTGGCCGAATTCCGTCAGATATTCTTGCAAGATCGCCGCGCGGGTCGCGATGGGTAATGTAAAGTAGATTCAGGGCGCTAATTGGAACTGGGGTCCAATCCAGCCGTCAGGAATCGCGTGCGGATCATTATTTTGACTTCAATGTTGCGTGGAGAGTACATGACACATTCCTCCCCCATATACGACCTTCGGGAACGAATCGAAACGGTGCGCCTGCAGTTGGTAGAAGAATTGGCAGCAAAGGGTGGGCCATTGCCTCCCGACACACTTCAGAAGATTGCGCTTATACAATCCGCGCTGACTGCCGTCCGCGAGGAAATTAAGAACCACGAGGTCAAAGTCGGCGGCGGCGGCGAGCTGCCTCTTAAATAAATTTCATAGTCACAGCCCGCCCTTCACCTTGGCGAAATGAAAAGGAAAAAAGCCGGCCAGCTGCGGTAGTGCGAATGCAATATGCCGCACCGACCACATTCAGTTGACCAAGCGTGAAGATGGCAGGGAAATTACCAGCAATGTCCAAGAATGGTGATGGAACGTGCATCGTGCCTTCGGCCTTTCTGGCATTATTCAGAAATTTAACGCTCAAGGAATTGTTGAGGTGTCTCGACATTTCGGCGCGCCGAAGCCTCGAAGTTTGAAAAACCAATCCCTTAATTCCGGCCCCCGGAAAAAAGGAAGGGAAGATAACAAACTGCCGCGCGGGAATGGAGTTAACATCACGTCACGCGAACCGAGATGCGGTCGTGAAGAGAGCACGCCGCGTCCGGCGCCGCTGCGGCACTGGAAGAGGATCCTGAGCCGTACTATTGTCGGATTTTCCCACTGCCGTATTGTCTCCGTCGCAGCAGGCGTCACGTTTTACGCTATCCTGGCGATCTTTCCGGGGATTGCCGCTATGATCTCGCTCTACGGCTTGTTCGCGGATACCGGTTCGACATCTAGTCAACCCAGCAACCTCTCTGGCCCCCTGCCTGGCGCCGCGGCGGAGATCATTAGGGGAGAATTGACGCATCTTGTGGCGCAAAAAGCGAGTACTCTCGGGACTAAATTCTTCATCGGGATAGGCATCGCATTATGGAGTGCAAGCGGGGGCGTAAAGGCCTGCGCGACGCATTGAATGTCGTCTACGATGGGGAGGAAACGCGAAGTTTTGTCAAGCGCGCTGCTATCGCCTTGCGTTTTACGGCAGGAAGCATTGCTTTCCTCCTGATCACTCTTGGAGCGGTTGTCGTTCTTCCGATTGTCCTCAACTTCGTTGGTTTTGGGGATCTGTCGGACATCGTTATAAGAATTATTCGCTGCTAGTCTCATACTTTGGTCGTTCTTAGCCCGACTTTCTCAACT
>PLUZ01000042.1:0-362 GCA_003162995.1 Methylocapsa sp.
GCGGCTGTCTATTTCTGGTCGCCGCATGCAAATCTGCGCGTGACCACGGGCCCGCCTGGCAGCACCGCCTATCGCTTCATCACGGCTTTCGCTGCGGTCACCGAGGCAACGCATCCGCGCGTCCGCATTAAACTCGTGGAGGTCGCTGATTTGGCGGCGAGTGCCAAAGCGATCGAGGATCACGCAACGGATCTCGGCATCGTGCGCAGTGACGGCGTGATTCCCAGCAACGGCGCCACCATCGCCATTTTGCGCCGGGATGTCGTCGCTTTCATCGTGCCGGCCAAATCCCCGATCGACAAAATCCCAAGCCTCGCCGGCAAGACCATCGGCATCCCGCAAGGGCCCTTGCAAAAATACAA
>PLUZ01000042.1:421-2894 GCA_003162995.1 Methylocapsa sp.
AGCTCGCAACAAAGGGCGCCCCGAGCATTCTCGCCATCGACGAGGCGGAGGCGATCAATAAGCGGTTTCCCGGATTGGAATCGATCGATGTGCCCGCCGGAGCCTTCCGGGGACGGCCGCCCGTCCCCGACGATACGGTGACAACCCTCGCCATCACTTACCGCTTCGTGGCGCCAAATACGATGCTCGACGCCGTGGCGGGAGCGATTGCGCGATCCCTCTTCAAGACCAAAGCCTTGCTGGTGGCCAAAACACCGCTCGCCAGTCAGATCGAAGCGCCCGATCCCGACGACAAGAACCCTGTTCTGCCGGTTCATCCGGGCGTTGCGTCCTATCTCAACAGTGGTGAGCAGAGCTTCTTCGATGAGTTCCAGCAATATTTCTATCTGGGCGGCATGGTCCTGAGCATGGCCGGCTCCGGTGTGGCACTCCTCGTCGNNGGCTCTTATCGCGCAAGCTTCCGAACTCAAGGCCCTGGAGGAGGAGCTCAACGGAATTATTGCGTGGTTCGTCAAGGGACAAGCCAGCGGGACCGCTGATTCCGCCGCGTTTACCATCGCCATCACGCACGCCCAGCACGCCATCGAGAAACAACGCGAGGCGCTCCACCAAGGTTTCCCCATGCCTCAACATGAGTCATGAAACGGTTTTGCCGCAAATTTGCGGGAGACGCGCATTTGTCGCGTGGCGCCCTAGATGAAATGCAATGCCACAACTGTCCGCGCAATTTGCGGCCGCGCAAGATTACGGATCCTCTTCTAGGATGAGGCTTGGCACCGGCTGGTGGTTAAGAACATGGTCGCGCAGGATGAGCAGAAGGTTTTCAACGGAAAGACGATGGTACCAGACTCCCTCCGGCCGCACATAGGCCAAGGGTTCCCCGGTGCATTTGCCAAGGCAAGAACGGCGAACGCAAGTGGCTTCGCCAACCATGTCATCGCCATTCATCGCGTGTAAAAGCTTCGTTTTGAGTTCATCCAGAAGCAGCTTCGCGGCGCCATTCCCGTTGCAGCACGGCCCGGTGCTGATCAAGAGACGGCGCGGCGCGGCAGGGCGATCAAAAATATCTGTTACGGGCATAGGCGCGGCCAGAGCGTTAAAGCTTCATCGCTTAGCATGGGTGCGGATGTCGCGATGCGTACGAATTCTCAAAACTCATGTCCAGACACCGCACGAACAGGATTGGTGAAATCCAGGCGCTTGCGGGAGCCGGCGTTTGATGGAGAATGCCATAAACAAAAGGAGGCGTGTCATGATCGGCGTGGGGATCATTATAGCGATCATCCTATTAGTGTTCCTTTGGAGGATGAATCGATCGGGTTAGGTTGCCCGCGGAAATGGCCTCGACGGGCTCGATCAAGCTTGCGTCATCGTCTCCCCGGCCAGGCACATTGACTTCTTTCGAAACTGGCCACAGGCACAGAAGGTCATTAAGCGCGGGCCTCAAGAAGTCTGCGTCGGCCGTTCCAGTTAGGCACGCGTCAAGATCGTGATGGCCGGCGAGCTGGCGGACGCTGCGACTGCTTGGATGAATGCCCGAGAGATCGCGCAGGGGCGGGTGAAGCCTTCGAAGCTGATGCGGCCCGTGGAGCTGTGAGCTCACGGCGAAAAACAATCAGAGCCGTTATCATGAGAACGATTATTGACGGCAGCACAGCGGACATAAGGAAATCTCCCGATTGGATTGTGCTTTCAATGCAAGCTGGCGACGGGGTTGATCAAGAAGCCACTTGTCGGACTTTTGCCGAACCCGTCGCAGTCAAATTTGCTTCATCTCCCGCGACAACAAGCGGACCTCGCCGCGCCAGAGATATTGAGTCCGTCATTTCGTTAAAACTTCGACAACATCGCGGCCGACACAAAATTAATGGATGGTGTGACATAGGAGCAACACAGAGCGGCGGCCCGATTTTGATAATACCCGGCCGTTTGGATGATGTGCTTCCGGACCGTGCTGCTCGTCATGGAGATGATTACTGTCTCAAGTCAAAAGCATCGCCGCATACATGTCTGGCTTCCAAGGCACGCGTGAATGCCGCTGCTGCTTCGACACTCCCGATCATAATTAAATTATTATCCTGGAGCTTGAGGCGGGACGAGGAAAAGTTCGTGGCGCCCGTGCGCAGCAATCCCCCTTCGATTTGGTAGCCCTTCAGGTGCATCGGCGCGGCGGGTTCAACCAAGCTTGAGTCATCGTCTCCCCGGTCCGATATATTGACCCCTTTCGAAACCGGCCTCATGATCGAAAGTGCGATATCGTGCATTCCGCGGTTGGAGATCGGCCTAGATATTTTTGTTCCCGATAGATTTGGACTTGGCGCTCATCTGCAATAGAGTGGTACCTTAAATTCGAATATCCCTGGGAACACGGTCAAGGATTTCACCGTCACAATGGGCCAACGGTTCGTTTTTGAGGTGTGTGATGCCGTCGCGGATGAATCCTCGTATCACAGGGAGCCTGGCCTTGCTGCTC
>PLUZ01000007.1 GCA_003162995.1 Methylocapsa sp.
CGGCAGGCGAAGCGGTCCGGGCGCTGGCCTGGCTCGGCCCGGAGAAGGCCGAGGAGGCACTCAAGACGCTGAAACGAAAAATGCCGACGGGCGCGTTCGGTGAACTGGTGGCCGTCGCGCCGCAGCTTCCGACCTGGCTGGCCCGAAGCGTGGGCAAGACCGCCTATGGCTGATGCTTTCCTCCGCCTTTCGGCCAAGGATCGCCGCGANNAAGGATGTGTGGGTGGTCTGGGCGCTTGCCGCCCTCTACGGATCGCCCCTCAGCGAGCACCTGGTGTTCAAGGGCGGCACGTCGCTGTCGAAAGCCTATAGGGTCATCCGGAGATTCTCCGCGGACGTCGACCTCACATACGACATCCGCGTGATCGCGCCGGACCTTGTGGGCGCCGATGGCGAAGCGTTGCCGAAGACGCGCAGCGAGGAGAAACGGTGGTCGAGCGAAGTCCGCCGGCGTCTGCCGGAGTGGGTCACCGGGACCGCGCAGCCCGTCATCGCAAGCGCGTTGGCCGCCGAAGGTCTGGCGGCGACGATCCGTGCCGAAGGCGAGAAGCTGTTCATCGACTACGAGCCGACGGCGACGGGCTCGGGCTATGTCGCGCCGATCGTCACGCTCGAGTTCGGCGCCCGTTCGACGGGCGAGCCGGCGAGTTTGCGGGATGTCACCTGCGACGCGTCCGGTCTGATCGAGGGGGTGGAGTTTCCGACGGCGCGCCCGCGCGTCATGCACGCGGAGCGGACCTTCTGGGAGAAGGCGACCGCCATCCACGTCTTCTGCCTGCAGGAACGGCTGCGCGGCGACCGCTTTGCGCGGCACTGGCATGATGTTGCCAGGCTAGACGAGGCCGGTCTCGCTGCAGCGGCCTTCGCAGATCGCGATCTCGCCCAGGCGGTGGCGCGACACAAAAGCATGTTCTTCGCAGAAAAGGCGGCCGACCGCAGCCCGATCGACTACACCGCGGCGGTGGGCGGCGGCTTGCGCCTCGTGCCGGCGGGCGATGCCTTGAAGACCATCGAAGAGGACTATGCCCGCATGGTCGAGGATGGGCTGCTCCTTGAAGATGCTGAACGCTTCGAGGTGCTCATGGCGAGATGCGCCGACATAGCCGCGCGTGCTAACCGCGCCGGTTGCGCGCCCGACTCGAAGGGTGGGCAATCTTGACCCGATCCATACCCCGCAATTCGTCATTCGACGCCGATCTGAACGCGCCGCCAGATGGGGCTCCGGCGCATCCTGCGGTTACGACCCGGCCGCAAGTCCTGCCTTTCGGCGAGCTGACCTGGAAAAACTTTGAACGGCTTTGCTATCGAATTGCAGGCAAGGCCGAGCGCGTTGAACACGTCGCGCGATACGGCCGGTCTGGGCAAGCCCAATAGGGCATCGACTTGTTCGCTCGGTTGGCTACTGAGAAGTATGAAATCTGGCAGGCGAAACGCTATGAAGCGATTACTGCTAGGGAAATAAAGAAGATCGTCGACACGTTCCGCGTTTCGTGCGGGGACATGGAGCGACAAGTCCGAGCAGCTTATCCTAGCGGTCCAGGCGTCGTTGGCAGACACGAAGGTCCAAGATGCCATCGAGCAAGAGGCCATAGCGCTTAAGGCCGAAGGGATCACGTTCGTCCCGCGTGGCGGAGAGGAGCTGAGCGAAATTCTGAGGGATCATCCGGATCTCGTTGACGATTTCTTCGGTCGAGGATGGGTTGAAGCTTTTCTCGGAACGGATGCGGCAAAGCAACTCGGCGCACGACTTGATGGAGCGGAATTTGCCCGGGTGTGAACCCAGATCCGCGGATTCTACGACGCCCATTTTCATCTACTAGATGTAATGACCTGCAAACATCCGGCGGCGGGATCGCAATCATCGGACAGGCGTGCGCAAATTGATTGCAACTGGGTTTTCGGCTCGGGCTCACAATCATTGCAAATGGGCTCGAAATCATTGCAAACGGGATCGCAAACATCGGCGTCGTGCCCACGTTCATTGCAAATGAGACCGGGCAATAAAACGACCGGTTTTCTGCCCATGTGGTGGCAACCTTTAATCATGCTTTGCAGCGCGGGAGTTTCGGGCATAGAACCCGGTTAAGTTATCTACGGTCAGATACGTCTTTGATTGACGGGTTTCTTGACCACCGGGGATGCCATGCTGATCGGCTACGCGCGCGTCTCGACCGATGATCAGAATCTCGACCTGCAGCGTGATGCGCTGCAGGCGGCCGGCTGCGACAAGATCTATGAAGACCGCATGAGCGGCGCCAAGGCGGCGCGGCCGGGCCTCGCCATGGTGATGGAGGTTGCGCGTTCCGGCGACGTGCTGACGGTGTGGCGTCTCGATCGGCTGGGACGGTCGCTGCATGATCTCATTCTGCTGGCCGAGAAGCTTGATGATGTCGGGATCGGGCTGATGAGCCTCCAGGAGAAGATCGACACCAGCTCCAGCGGTGGAAAGCTTATCTTCCATATGTTCGGGGCTCTCGCCGAGTTCGAGCGCAACCTCATCCGTGAACGGACTTATGCCGGGTTGACCGCCGCCCGCGCCCGCGGCCGTAAAGGTGGCCGACCGAAGGTGCTGGAACCCGCCAAACGGCAGCTTGTCGTCAAGCTGTATGCGGAAAAGCAGCATACAATCTGCGAGATCTGCCGAATGATGGGCATCTCCAAACCTACACTCTATAACTACCTGGCCGAAGCAGGCTTGTGAGATGCGGCGCAAGCGGCCTTCGGACGAGACGCTGGTGGTTCTGCGTGCGAGGTTGGAGGAGTTGCCGGCGCGGTCGCCCGATCGGCTGTCCCTGGTCCAAGGCTGCGCCGATCTTCACGGCGTCTCGATCGATACGATCTATCGGGCGCTAAGGGAGCAATTCCGCCCGCGCTCCCTGCATCGGCGCGATCGAGGCGCGCCACGTAAGATCGGGCGCAAGGAAATGGAACAGCTCTGCGAGGTGATCGCCGCGCTGAAGGTGCGAACCACCAACTTGAAGCAGCGGCATCTCTCGACCGGCCGCGCGATCGAGCTGCTGGTCGAGACAGGAATCGACACGCCTGA
>PLUZ01000196.1 GCA_003162995.1 Methylocapsa sp.
ACGATCGCCGGCTTGGCATGCAACGGCCGATCACGCGGCGTGATTTTCTCGATGGTGTCGCGATCGCCGGGGGCGCGGCAGCCATCAGCGGTGGCTTTGAGCGGGCCTTTGCCCAAGCGCCAGCCTATCCACCGGCGTTGACGCAACTCAGAGGCCAGACCAATGCGGATTTCCAAGCCATGCATGCGATCCGCGATGGCACGTTCTGGGACCGGGCCGGCCCGCCGGCCGCCACCGGAGAGCACTACGATCTGATCGTCATCGGTGCGGGGATCAGCGGGCTCGCTTCCGCTTTTCTCTTCCGCCAGCGGATGGGTTCCGGGGCGCGGATCCTCATTCTCGACAACACCGATGATTTCGGCGGCCATGCCAAGCGCAATGAGTTCACGGCCTCGAACGGCCGTCTCTTCATTGGCTATGCCGGTTCGCAGACGCTACAGTCGCCGGGGTTCTTCACGCCGGCGGCCGCCAAGCTGATCGCCGATGTCGGCATCGACCTCGGCCGCTTCAAGGACTGGTATGACCAGGATTGGGACGAACGCCACAAGCTCGCCGAAGGGGTGTTCTTCCGTAAGGAGGACTTCGGCCAGGACGTCACCTTGCGTCTCGGCGAGAAGGCTGCCGATTGGGTGCCAAACGCCCCCCTGAACGAAAAAGCGAAGAGCGACCTGATCGCACTCATCGATCGCCCGCGCGATTACCTTGCCGGCAAGAGCCGCGCTGAGAAGCGCCAGATCCTGGCCGGCACAACCTACGCCGATTTCCTCACCAAAATCGTCGGCGCGGACCCTCAGCTTCTGGCCTATTTCAAAAAGTCGACGGCCGAATATTTCGGCGCCGGGATTGCCGCCACGTCCTCCATTGACGCCTGGGCGGCCAACCACCCCGGCTTCGCCGGCATGGATCTCGGCGACGCCGTCAGCCCGGCGATGAGCCCGTCGGGCCGTCTCCTGTTCAAGTCAACCGACAAATACATCCACCACTTTCCCGACGGCAACGCCTCCCTTGCGCGCGCCATCGTACGCGCGCTGATTCCAGCCGCTGTGGCGGGGAAAACGATGGAAGATCTCGTCCTCAACAAGACCGACTATAGCCGCCTCGATAAGGCGACGAGCCGCGTGCGCATTCGGCTTCGGTCGCCCTGCGTCAAGCTGCGCCATCTCGGTGACCCGGCCACGGCAAAGAGAGTCGAGGCGACCTATCTGCAGGGCGGGCGTCTGAAGACCGTGACCGCCGGGCATATGGTGATCGCCTGTTGGCACCGTGAGATCTCCCTTATCTGCGCAGAGCTTGGCGAGGCGCAGAAGGAGGCGCTGGCCGATCAGCAAAAGGTGCCGCTCGTCTATGGCACTGTGCTGATCCGCAACTGGTCGGCCTTCAGCAAACTCGGAATCTCCGGTTTCAAGGACCTTGCCGGCTTTTGGGATGGCGCCTCCATCGATTTTCCCGTCTCCGTCGGCTCCTATCGTTTCCCCGAGGATCCCGCCGAGCCGATGCTCCTGCATCTGCCCAAGGTCGCTGTCTACGAGGGCGGTGCCACGCCGCGCGAGCAGAACCTGGCCGGGCGATACGGCCTCACTGCGCTCTCCTTCGAGGATTATGAGCGCGAGATTCGCGACCTGCTCGCCCGCGCGCTTGGCGCGGGCGGCTTTGATCCGGCCGGCGATATCGAAGCCATCACCGTAAACCGCTGGTCGCATGGCTACAGTTACGAGTATATGCGTCCCTGGGATGCTTATTGGCCAACAGGACCGTTGCCGATCGGTATCTCGCGCAAGGGGTGGGGACGAATCGCCATCGCAAATGCCGACGCGGGCGCCTATGCCTATGCGAATTCCGCCATCGACCAGGCGGCGAGGGCGGTTACGGAGCTGCTAGGTCCAATTGGAGGCGCACCGGAATTTGCCACCTTCCCTGGCCCGCCATTGGATAAGATCGGACTGTGAGTGACGGGCGCCGAAGGCAGCGCGATCCCACTAGAGGTTACCCGCCACATTGGATGCCGCAACGAAGATGTCTTGGAGTCCGCCATGCACGACAAAAGGCTCGCCCCGCTGATCGCCGTCTTGGCGCTCAGCCTTGATCTCACCTCCGCGCATGCCGGACCTTGCACTGCAAAGATCAAACAATTTGAGAGAGCCGTGCGAAACGCGAAACCGGGTCCTGGCGTTGGACCGAGTTTGCCCCAATCAATTGGGGCGCAACTGAGTTATCAACCGACGCCTGAATCGGTGAAGAAGGCCGAACAGCGTGCCCAAGCGGGATTCGAGGCAGTGTTGGCGCGCGCCAAAAAGCTGGATGCGGAAGGCAAACGAGCCGCCTGCACGGAAGCGCTTACCGACGCCAAGCTCATCTATTTTCAATGACGGAGAGGCCGTTTCGCCGGCGTTTGAAACAGGCTGCAACGGTCCGACCGGCAACGTCCCCGCATCAAGACGCGCCGATCAGAATGCCTGCCGCCAGCACGATGGCACCGCCGAGAACGATCTGCAAAGCCGCCTTGAAGAAGGGCGTATCCATATACCGCGTGCGGACCAAGGCGATGATCCAAAGTTCGCAAAAGACGACGACGCCGGCGATCGCGGTTGCGATCCAGAACGCATCGGGAATCGAGTTCGGCACGAGATAGGGCAGGGTATGGCCGATCCCGCCGAGCGCCGTCATCAAGCCGCAAATGGCACCGCGCAACACTGGCGAGCCGCGCCCGGTGATCGAGCCATCATCCGACAGTGCCTCGGCAAAGCCCATGCTAATACCGGCGCCGAGCGATGCCGCGAGGCCGACGAGAAACGTCTGCCAGTTATTATGCGTCGCGAAAGCCGCCGCGAACACCGGCGCCAGAGTAGACACCGAGCCATCCATCAGCCCGACGAGCCCCGGCTGCACATATTGCAAAAGAAAAATCTGGTCGCTGGTTTTCGCTTCCTTGGCCCGCGCGCCAGGCGTCAGAATCGTGCTCTCGAGATTGGCCGCAATCTCCTCATGTGTTTGTTCGGTCTCCGCAAGATCGCTTAAGAGCTTGCGAACGCCCGGATCCTGCGCATGTTTGGCCGCCTTCTGATAGAAGCCGAAGGCCTCCGCCTCGCGTAATTCGGCCTCTCTGCGGATGGTGTCGAGGGAAAGATTCTTGGTCAGCCAAACCGGCGGCCTTTTAATGAAGAAGTTCACATCACCGCGGCGAATTGGCAAAATATGCGAACCGAAGCGCTGCTGGTACAGGTCGGTGAGCATTTGGTGATGGCTTTCCTCGACCAAGGCCATTTCTTCGAACACCTTTGAGGTGCTCGGGTAGCGATCATGAAGATCCTCCGCGAAGGTCAGATAGACGCGATTGTCATCTTCCTCGGAGGCGATAGCCAAGGCGAGAATCTCGCGTTCGCTCAAATCATCGAAACTTTTCATGCAAGCGCTCCGAAAACGGCACTTAAGTTTACTCTAAGCGCGACAACTCAAGACTTCCAGCATGTTTTCATGAAATATCGAAGAAGGTGTTCGCCCCTTGCTCCGGCTGCAGGAGCCAGCGTTTTGTCATGATTGGAAATAGGTTCGTACCATCGTGTCGACAAACCGTAGAGACGCAGAGAAACGAGGAATCAAACAAGGGACAGGTCATGCTCGATTGCCTCAGTTCGACTCGCCGAGCTTAAAAAAAGCAGCGGCAGCGCTGAGAGAGGCTTGTTTGACACTTAGCGCCTCCTCAAGCCGCACGATTTCAGCCTTCAAGGCCGCGATGCGTTCATTAAGTTCTTGCACGGAAAGATCATCGAGACTCTGTCCGATCTCGTGAGAAGACGCCGGTTTTCGTGGCGGCGCGCCGAAAATCTCATCATTATCTCCAACCATGGCGAATCACCTCGTCTTGCCGTGAAAACCATGAATTCCGAGTATTGTATCACCCTTCATTGGAACCAGGTCATGCGCTGCTATAACGGCTGCCCTTGCCTTGGCGTTTTCACGGCAATCCGCTGTAAGCTGGTGCGTGAGACCTGTGCAAGCAACAGCGGGGATCGAAATATTTGTTAAAAAAGTTCCCATTGCCGCGGCTCAAGAGTCATTTGTGGCACCGCGGCCGCGTTTTCTGATTGAAGGGAGGAGAGCGAAACACCGAGAAGGCGGACGCCTTTCTGCATCGGAAACAATGGCGCGAGCAACTCCAGACCAATCCGCGTCAAGGTCAGTTGATCGGCGACAATATCCGGGCATGTCCGGCTGCGGGTAAGGATTTGAAAGTCGGCAAATTTCACTTTCAAAGTCACCGTCCGTCCCCGCACAGCGGTGGCCTCGAATTGACGCCACACCTTTCCGGTGATCTGCAGAAGCTTCGCCTGCATATCCTCCGGCGCGATGAGATCATAGGAAAACGTTGTTTCCGCGCCGATCGATTTGCGGATCCGGTTGGCGCACACGGGACGATGATCGACCCCCCTGGAAATCCAATAATAATAGGGTCCTGCCTTGCCGAAGTGCTCCTGCAAGAAGGCTTGTGTTTGCGCCTTGAGATCTAAGCCGGTGAAAATCCCGAGCCGGTTCATCTTCGCGGCCGTCACCGGACCTACACCGTGGAACCGATCGACGTTCAGCGCTTCGACGAAAGCCGGACCCATCGCAGGAGTGATGACAAAAAGCCCATCGGGCTTTCGATGGTCCGACGCGAGTTTGGCAAGGAATTTATTGTAGGACACGCCCGCCGATGCGGTCAGGTTGAGTTCCGCACGGATCTTCGCCCTGATCAGCTCGGCAATCTCGGACGCAGAGGCGATGCCATAAAGGTTATCGGTTACATCGAGATAGGCCTCATCGAGCGACAATGGCTCAATGACCGGCGTGTGCTCAGCGAGAATCGCACGAATCTGCAACGAGACTTCTTTGTAGATGTCGAATCGTGGTTCGACGAAAATAAGGTCAGGGCATTTCCTGCGCGCCGTTACGGATGGCATTGCCGAACGGACACCGAACTTGCGTGCTTCATAGCTAGCGGCAGCGACAACGCCGCGTTCACGCGAGCTGCCGACCGCGACCGGTCTGCCACGCAACACCGGATTATCGCGTTGTTCGACGGACGCGAAGAATGCGTCCATATCGATATGAAGCACCTTGCGTGGGCGCGACGCTTCTTCCATCGCACTGACCTGACGAAATATTTGGGCGTTGTCACGCCGTTAAGTATTGATTGTCAATGGGCCTTTTTCTCCTCCTCCACGGCCGCATGATATTTGCGCCGGATATCGGCAAGATCGACCGTCGGCTTCGGAAACGACATGCCGAGCTCCTCCATTGTGTCGGCGACAATCTGCGACACCGCTAGATTGCGAAACCATTTGTGATTCGACGGGATCACATACCATGGCGCGTGATGCGTGCTGGTTGCGCTCAAAGCGTCTTCGAAAGCCGCGACATAGTCGTCCCAGAGCTCGCGTTCCGAATAGTCGGATTCGCTGATCTTCCAGTTGCGCGCCGGATCGTCGAGCCGCTGCTCGAAGCGAGAGAGTTGCTCTTCCTTGCTGATATGCAGGAAGAACTTCAAGATCCGGGTTTGGCTCTCGAGAAGTTCGGTCTCAAAGTCGCGGATCCGGTCATAACGCGCGGTCCAGGTCGCTTTGTCGATCAGCTTGTGGACCCTAGTTACCAACACATCCTCGTAGTGGGAGCGATTAAAGATCGACACCCATCCCTTGGGCGGCGCATGCGGATGCACACGCCAGAGGAAGTCATGCGCGAGTTCCAAGGGTGTCGGCTGCTTAAAGCCGGTCACCGAAGCGCCTTGCGGATTGAAGGCGGCGAACACATGGTCGACGGTTCCATCCTTGCCGCCAGCATCTAGGGCCTGCAGCACAATCAGAATCCCGTGTTTTCTTTCGGCATACAGCAAAGTCTGCATTTGGCCGAGCTTCTGGCGGTAATGCTCCAATTCGGCTGCAGCCGTTTCGTGGGTCTCGTGGTGCCCCTTATAGGCCGGATCGATATCTTTCAGGCAAAGTCTATGCCCGGGTTCGACGACGAATTGCTTACGATAATCCATGTTTGCCTCCGCCGCTGGCTACTTCGGCTCCGCCTGGGGCCGCGCGCCCATACAGCGGCATCTTAAGTCTCGACAGGAAAACAGTCGTTCGGTTGGCCCGTTGCTCGAGCTCGCGGTAGGCCGCACGCTTGGCGACATCCTGCACGATCATCCAGGCGAGGTTATAGATCCAAACGAGGGCAATAAGATCCCAGGACAGCGCCGGGACGAGCAGGCCGAAGCCACAGAGCAGGGCGGCGATGATCTGTGTCGCGACGATCGCTCTGAAGAGGGATGGCGCCGGGTTGGGTTGGCGCCAAGCGGCTCCTTTCGTGCGCGTGACGAACAGCATGAGGTGGCCGCCAACGACAAGCTGAAGGAAGAGGAACGTCTGCAGATGTGCGGCATCGAGCTTGATTACGGTTTGGCCGATATAAAGAAGGCCAAAGCTTTGCACGACCGCGATACCGCCAAGCAAGGAGGAAATAATCAGCACGCGGCTCATATCCCACCGCACCGGCCGTTGCGGGACATCCGCCTGATCGAATGCGATCGTCATGATGGGGATGTCGTCCAAGAGCGCCAGCATGATGATCATCACCGGCGTCAGCGGGAAAAAGCCATAGACGATGGTTGCCAAGACGATGAACACCATAATGTCGAGCGTCATGGCGATGCGATACAGCGTGTAGCTCATCATCCGCTCGAAGATCCGCCGCGCTTCCTCGATGCCTTTAATGATCGTGGAAAGGCCGGGCGCGGTCAGGATCAGCGCCGCCGCCGCGCGCGCGGCATCCGTGGCGCCGGAGACCGCGATGCCGATATCGGCCTGTTTCAGAGCCGGCGCGTCGTTGACACCGTCGCCAGTCATGCCGACGATCTTGCCGCGCTCCTGCAAGGCCTTGACGATAGCGTATTTGTGCTCGGGGAAGACCCGCGCGAATCCGTCTGCCGCATCGATATGTGCGGCTATGTCTGGAGAGATCCCGGTCTTGGTCACGTCGCCGGTGAAGAGNNGCCACATCGTCGCCGGTTACCATCTTGACCTTGACTCCATAAGCTTCCGCGCGGCTGATCGTCTCCTTCGAGTCGACACGTGGCGGGTCGTAGAGCGGGATAAAACCGAGGAAGCTCCAATCCTCGCTCGCTTCTGCTCGGGCGACGCCAAGGGTTCGGAAGCCCTTGGCCGCGAACGCGTCGACGCGCTTATTGGCTGCTTCGAGCTCGTCCCCGGTCACCTTGGCGAGATCAAGGATCACCTGCGGGGCGCCCTTGGCGACGCGGAAGACCGTGCCGTCCGCGTCCTCGAGCGTGGCTTCGGTCCGCTTCGTCACCGGGTCGAATGCCTGATAGGCCTTGGGCTTGAAGAGGGTGAGCACGGTGCGATCGCGCAAGCCCGCGAGCACAGCAAGATCGATTGGGTCCTCGTCTTCCGCCTTGGAGGCGAGCGCGGCGGCGAGAAGCACCGCCTGCGGATCTGTCTGCGCCCACGGACTGACCTCGCCGAGCGTCAGCTTGTTCTGCGTCAGCGTTCCGGTCTTGTCGGAGCAGAGCACTTCCATGCCCGCCATTTCCTCGATCGATTCGAGGCGCGAGACGATCGCCTTCTCGCGCGCGAGCAGCTTAGCGCCGAGCGCCATCGTCATCGACAATACGGCCGGCATGGCGACCGGCACCGAGGCCACGAGCAAGATCAGGACGAATTCGGCGAGCCGNNAAAATCGCCGATGCGCATGACGGCAGCTTGGAAATGGGATGCGGCGCCGGCTTTCTGCACCAATTTGGCGGTGCGGCCAAAGAAAGTGGCGCCGCCCGTGGCGATGACCACCGCTGCCATTTCACCCTGCTTGGCGATCGAGCCGGAATAGACGAGGTCGCCTTCCTTTTTCGAAACGGGCAGCGATTCGCCGGTCAAAGCGGCTTGATCGACGCTCAAGAAGGCTCCCGAGATNNTTCAGCGCCAAGGCGTTCTTCAAAGCGGCAAGCGCGTTCGAAGCTTGGTGCTCCTCGAAGAAGCCGAGGCTTGCGTTGAACGCCAACAGAGCAAAGATGATACTGAAATCGCCCCAATCTTGGACGATCGCGGCCATCAGTGCTGCGGCTTCGATCATCCAGGGGATCGGCCCCCAGAAGAAGCCAAACAGCACGGCCCACTGGCTCGTCTTCTTTTCTTCCAAGGCATTGGGACCGAACTTTGCGAGCCGGCTCGCGGCTTCGGCTGAGACGAGCCCCTGTTTCGGATCGCTCCCAAGCGCCGCTAACACCTTGAGAACGGGAGCTTTTGAGAAATCGATCGCTTGTTCGCCCATGGCTGCCTCTCCCGTCATGCGCCGCAGTTCGATTTCGTAATGTCGGTTCGCAGTGCGGTGAACGTTCGCCGATACCTCACGCGCCCAATTGAATTTAGCTCTATTTGTTCAAGGCAACACTCTCATCGCGGTCTGGTTCCATGCCAAGCCGCAGTCCGGCAAAGGGCTCCCGCCGTCTCTATTCA
>PLUZ01000238.1 GCA_003162995.1 Methylocapsa sp.
TATAAATCGCAGAGGCAAAGTGTACCACTGTGCGGCGCGCTGTGACGGCGGCGCAAAAGTGTACCGGTCCTTGTAAGTCGTCTCGATGCCGTTGATCGGCATTGAGGGGCTGGAAGGATGTTCACAGTGGAACTTTATGCCAAGATCAGACACGCAGTGATGATTGATGGGCTGAGCCGCAGGGAAGCGGCGAAGCGGTTTGGGGTTCACCGCAATACGATCACGAAGATGCTGAGTTTTTCAGTTCCGCCCGGATACCGTCGGCGTGAACGGCCGGCATCCAAGAAGCTCGGGCCTTATCTGGCGTGGATCGACGCCATCCTTGAAGGCGACAGCCAGGTTCACAAGAAGCAGCGGCACACGGCGCATCGGATTTTCGAGCGGCTGCGGGATGAACAAGGATTTACTGGTGGCTACACGATCGTGCGCGGGTATGTGGCGCAGGCGATGCTTCGGAGGCGGGAGATGTTCGTGCCATTGAGCCATCGCCCAGGCCACGCGCAGGCGGATTTTGGCGAGGCGGACGGGTACATTGGTGGCAAGAAGGTTCGGTTCCATTATTTTTGCATGGATCTGCCGCACTCGGATGGCTGTTTCGTCAAGGCATATCCGGCCGAAATAGCAGAAGCCTTTTGCGATGGCCATGTGGCGGCATTCGATTTCTTCGGCGGCGTGCCGCAATCGATTCTATATGACAACACCAAATTGGCAGTAGCCAAGATCGTGAAGGGCGGAAAACGGCTGCGCTCGAAGATGTTCGCGGAGCTACAGAGCCATTACCTATTTGAAGATCGCTTTGGGCGGCCGGGAAAGGGCAATGACAAGGGCAAAGTGGAAGGCCTGGTCGGCTTTGTCCGGCGCAATTTCATGACGCCGTTGCCGGTGGCCGAGAGTTTTGACGCGTTCAATGCCCGCCTCCTCGATGCCTGCACCAAGCGGCGTCAGGCGATTTTGCGCGGCTACACTGTGTCAATCGCCGAGCGGATGCAGGCGGACTTGGCGGCATTCATCAAGTTGCCACCGGCGCCCTATGACGCTTGCGACAAAGTCACCGCCCGGGTCTCATCTTTGTCGCTCGTGCGCTACAAGAACAATGATTACTCGGTGCCGGCACGCTATGGCCACCAAGAGGTTCTGGCGAAGGGATATGTCGACCGGGTTGAGATCGTCTGCCGGGATGAAACGATCGCCATGCATCCGCGCAGCTACGAGACGGCCGATTTCATTTACAATCCGCTGCATTATTTGGCGTTGCTCGAACAAAAGACGAAGGCGCTCGATCAAGCGGCGCCCCTGGACGATTGGCGACTTGCGGACTGCGTTCATCGGCTGCGGCGGCTCATGGAAGCTCGGATGGGGACCGCGGGACGGCGCGAGTTCGTCCAGGTACTGCGGCTGATGGAGGATTTCCACCAGCACCAGGTGGAAGGGGCCGTGAGCGAAGCGCTGCGGCTTGGCGCCATCAGCTTCGATGCAGTGAAGATGCTGCTGCTCGCCAGACTGGAGAACCGGCCGGCGCGGCTCGATCTGACGTTCTATCCATATCTGCCGGCTACGACTGTCGGAACAACCGATCCGCGCGCCTATCTTGGCCTCATCGCCGGCTCAGGCTTTGTCTCTCTGGCAGGGGGAGCGCAGGCATGACCATGTCAGAAGAGATCTCGACGGTCGTCGCGCCGCAGGTCCTGCTCGGCAATCATCTCAAGGCCTTGAAGCTTCCCACATTCGCGCGCGAGTATGAAAAAGTCGCCATGGAATCGGCGCAGGATCGCGCCGATTACCCGCGCTATCTGCTGCGGCTGTGCGAACTGGAGCGCATCGATCGCGAGCGTCGCAACATAGAGCGTCGCATTCGGCTGGCGCGCTTTCCGCAGACCAAGAGCTTCGATACGTTCGACTTCGGCGCCCAGCCGTCGCTGAATAAGGCGCTGGTTCTGGAGCTGATGCGCTGCGAGTGGATCGACAGACGCCAGAACTGCCTTGCTCTCGGGCCATCCGGCACCGGCAAAACGCATACGGCCTTGGGGCTGGGATTAGCTGCCTGCCAGAAGGGTTACAGTGTCGCCTTCACGACCGCGGCCGCCCTCGTGCACGAGCTCATGGAAGCGCGTGACGAGCGCCGCCTGCGTGCTCTGCAAAAGCACCTCAGCATGGTCAAGCTGCTGATCGTCGATGAGTTGGGCTATGTGCCGTTCACGGCGGTCGGCTCCGAACTGCTCTTCGAGGTGTTCAGTCAGCGCTATGAACGCGGCGCCACGCTGGTCACCAGCAACCTGCCATTCGATGAATGGACTTCCATATTCGGTTCGGAACGGCTCACCGGCGCCTTACTCGACCGGCTCACTCATCATGTCCATATCCTGGAGATGAACGGCGAAAGCTACCGCCTCGCCACTAGCAAGAAGGCACAACGGCGATCGGCTCACGGCCAAAGCCAAACCCCAAAGACATCAAACGAAGGAGACCCCTCCACCAAAACATGAATCGGCATGGAAGTACGAAATTAACCGGGGCTTCATAGCCCCTTTTCTCTTAACCAGATCGGTACACTTTCACGCCGCTACTTGGCACAATTTGTCTCCGCCATTGACAGCCTCCACCTCCTCGCGCACGGACGCAGGGTCGATCCGATGCAGCGACTGGGCGT
>PLUZ01000505.1 GCA_003162995.1 Methylocapsa sp.
CGTCATCGTCAAATCCAACGCTTCTGTAACGGCGCTTGATACCAGATACGGTTTGCCCCCGCCGGAGGCGGCGGGATGATCGGCAGTTCGGCGCCTGGTGGAAGCATGAACTGATGGTGCGCCCAATCGACACCGACGCGTGGGGTTCCTGCGCGGCCCAGATAGAGGCCCGCGATGATGAGGGAGAGCGCGCCTAGGACAACACAAAAGGCCTTCCAAGGTACGGCCATCGCTGAAAATCTCCTTTAAATTTCACGCGAAGATTGTCTACTAAGCTGGTTTGGACTTGGATAATCGTCCAGGGGGACGATTCGCACAAAATCCCCCATGGCTAACTATCTTATATCGAATTGAGTTGGCTTATTTTCAACTCGGCCTGTCATGCCGGAGGTCACGGGTTCAAGTCCCGTCTTTCTCGCCATTCGCTTTCACAAATATCTGTAAGCGATTGATTTCCTTGGCAAGCATTCGCAAATCCTGCCATGCCAGTTTTTTTTGCGCGGGCTGGCGCAAAAGATACGCCGGATGCAACATGGCGATTGCCCGGATGTCCTTATCGCCCGCTCTATAGGGGAACCAGCGTCCGCGCATGCGCATGATGCCGTCTTTGCTGCCGAGCAGGGTCTGCGCCGCCGCCGCGCCGAGACAGACGAGAATTTTGGGGTCCACAAGCTCGATTTGGCGGCGTGTGAAGGGCAGACAGGCCGCCGTTTCAAGNNGCGCGCCCGACAAAAGGCACGCCTTGCCGGTCCTCGTCGGCGCCGGGGGCCTCGCCCATGAACATAACGCCAGCGCCGGGATTGCCATCCCCGAAGACAAGCTGCGTGGCTGTTGCCTTTAGGCCGCACCCCTCGAAACGCGAAAGCCTTTCGCGGAGGTCGTCCAGGCTTTTCGCGGCGGCGGCGGATTCGAGCGCGGTTGCCTCGATGACGCCGGCTGGGAGGGTAGGGGCGGGTTCGCGCATGACCCGGCGGCTCGCTTCGATCGTCTGCGGCGGCGCGGCGGGAGGGGTTTCAACTTCCGTGTGAGCGGACACGCGGGCGNNACGGCGATATCGACGCCCATTTCCGCATACCAGCGCAGAAGTCCGGACAGGTTTTCAGCCACGGTCAGAACCGGTTAAGAGCGAGCCGGGAAATCATATCCTGTACAATCCTGACCACTTTCCAGCTGGCGGCCTCTACTTATGTCCGAAACAAGGGGCCGATTGCCATTTTCGCAACTGCTNNTCATCCGATCGAAAAGGAATCGCTTAGATTCAAAGAGTTGGAGCATGTTGGACTCGAAAAAGCCGAGCAACTTTTTCGGAACATGCTTTAGCCGTCCAGCCTTGGAGATTGGCACTGGTTTCCGGCCCCTATTAGCATATTGGCGCCCATGCCAATGTCACAACGGACTTTTGGGCGCGCAAGGATCAAAACAATGACCGAGGCAGGATTGCGATTGCCGCCGCGCGAAAGCATGGATTTCGATGTCGTGATCGTTGGCGCCGGCCCTGCTGGCCTTGCCGCTGCGATCCGTCTGAAACAGCTGAGCCCGGAACTTTCGGTCGTCGTCGTCGAAAAAGGCGCTGAAATCGGCGCCCATATTTTGTCCGGCGCAGTCATCGATCCTTGTGCGCTCGACGCACTCCTTCCCGATTGGCGCCAGGACAAAGACCGGCCGCTGAAGACTGAAGTCACGGCCGACCGCTTCTATGTGCTTGGCGCGAAGAGTGCGGTCCGTCTGCCCAATTTCATCATGCCGCGACTCATGAACAATCATGGCAATTTCATCGGCTCGCTTGGCAATGTTGTGCGCTATCTCGGCAAAAAGGCGGAGGCCTTGGGCGTCGATATCTTTCCGGGCTTCGCCGGCGCCGAGATCCTCTATGGCGAAGCGGGCGAGGTTTTGGGCATTGCGACGGGAGACATGGGCGTCGCCTGCGACGGCCACCTCAAGAGCGGTTTTACGCGGGGAATGGAGCTTCGCGGCAAATACACTTTGATCGCCGAGGGTGCGCGCGGCTCGCTCGCCAAGCAGCTGATCGCCAATTTTGGCCTCGACAACAATCGTGAGCCGCAGAAGTTCGGCATCGGCCTCAAAGAGCTTTGGCGGGTCGATCCGGCATACCATCAGCCTGGTCTCGTCCAGCACTCCTTCGGCTGGCCGCTCGATAATGATACAGGCGGCGGTTCGTTTCTCTATCATTTCGAAGATGGGCTCGTCGCCGCCGGTTTCGTGGTCCATTTGAATTATACGAATCCAGCGCTGTCCCCGTTCGATGAATTTCAGCGCTTCAAGACGCATCCCAAGATCGCGCCTTTATTTCATGGCGGGGAGCGGATTTCATTCGGCGCGAGGGCCATCACCGAAGGCGGCTGGCAATCGGTGCCGAAGCTCGCCTTTCCGGGCGGCGCGCTCATCGGCTGCGCGGCGGGTTTTGTGAATCTTCCGCGCATAAAAGGTTCGCATAATGCCATCTATTCCGGAATGCTCGCGGCCGAACATGCCACCACCGCGCTGAAAAGTGGCCGCTCCCACGACGAGCTTATCTCTTATGAGAGCGCGTGGCGCGGCTCGGCCATCGGCCGCGATCTTTTCAAGGTTCGTAACGCCAAGCCGCTCTGGTCGAAATTCGGCACCAGGGCAGGAATCGCCCTTGGCGGTCTCGACATGTGGGTGAATGAAATTTTCGGCGCCTCGCCGCTCGGCACTTTGCCGCATGGCGAACCGGATTATGCGAGCCTGAAACCGCTCGCCGAGGCAAAGCCAATTCACTATCCGAAGCCGGATGGCAAGCTCACGTTCGACAGACTTTCCTCGGTGTTTGTTTCAAACACCAATCATGAGGAAGACCAGCCCTGTCATCTGCATTTAAAGGATCCGTCGATTCCGATTGCGCGAAACTTACCCGAGTATGGCGAACCGGCGCGGCTCTATTGCCCGGCCGGCGTCTATGAAGTGGTCTATGCCGACGAGGCAACCAAGACAAACCCGCGTTTTGTGATCAATGCGCAGAACTGCGTCCACTGCAAGACCTGCGACATCAAGGACCCGGCGCAAAATATCGATTGGGTGCCGCCCGAGGGCGGCGGCGGCCCGAACTATCCGAATATGTAGGGGGATAGAACGGTCCCCTTTGTAAGAGAGGATTACGCCGCCTATCACATGGGCTTGGTCTATTTGGAGGCGAAAGGGGAGCGGAGAACGCGACCAATGGATGAACGAAGCGCAGATGATCAGATATCCAAGCCGGCTCGATCTAGTCTTGCCGGTGGTCTAGCAATGTCTGTGAACTCAGGTTCCGAAACTTGAAAAAGCACGGCGACATTGGGAGTCACCATACTGGGTTTCATCATTGATTGATTACGGAATACCACCTAAAACGCCGCCTAAAATACCGAGCCCAATTGCGGCTCCGGGATTACCACCGCAGTATCCATTATAATAGCCATAACATCCGTTGTACCCGTAGCCATAGCCGCCACCTCTATAGACGTGACGATAGCCACCGCGATAACCTCCACCGTTAAAACCGACGCTGCGTCCGGCGTGAATTCCACCCCCATGGCCGCCGTGACCACCGCCGCCACCCGCGCGAGCAAAGGCCGGAGTTGTCGCGAGCGCAAGAGCGAATATCAGAGCTAATTTCTTCATCAGAAAGTTCCTTTGACATTTGAGCATAGGTGGCCCGTCGTCCAACTGGACTCCAAAATAGTCCGTAGTTTAATATTGGGCGCCTGTTTCGTTTTTACAGATAACGAAAGAGAAATATTTGTTGCTTAGCTAACGCAGCCGAAATTGGTCCAGAAAAAATAGAATATTCGTAATATTGCTTTCAAATTAATGATAACGGATTCTTGAATAAAATGGCGAGAAGCGTCCCGGTAACAGCTAACACTTAATTCGCTCCCGCGAGGCAACAGTTCGCTCTGGCCGCAGTGCAAATTAGCGGATCCAACGCAACAAAGGACCTAGTTGCACGATGCGGATCATACGGCGAGAACTGCATTCCACATTCCTGGTGCAGTTTTGTCCTTCATGCGAGGCCATCTGGAGAAGATCTCGCTTCCCAGCAGTCGGGCTGGGCCTTCTGCGGTTCTATCCGCCGCCAAATATGCGCTGGTTTCGCTCGTTGCACCACAGCCGGGCATAAAACCGTCATCGCAATGTTAAGCTGAAGCGCTAGCTATCCGGTAACGGGTGCCTCTCAATTCGATGCATCGATGACCCCTGCCGTCCGCGGGCGAGCAATCTGTGTTCGACGCTGGCCTGCAATCACAAGAAGAGGGAAGACGATGAAGTGTAAGACCGTGTTTAAGTCCTCCTGTGCCGCCATCGCGACCATTGCGATGCTGCAGCCGGGCTTCGTCCTGGCCGAGTCCCCTCAGGAGATCGAGGTGGCACCGAAGTCAGGCGAAGTAGTGCAGCGTTTCCTCAACCATATCGACGGACAGTCACATCTCTCGCACGAGCAGAAGCTCGAGCTGCTTCGCAAGAAGGTGAAGTATGTGTTCGTTCTGTTTCAAGAGAACCGCTCCTTCGACCATTATTTTGGCACCTATCCAGGCGCGCGCGGACTGTTCACGCAACCCGCCGGCAAGACCCCCGGTTTCGTGCAGCCGATCGTCAACATCGACGGCAGTGTGGGCTCGATCTCGCCATTCCTGATCCCGCAGACGGTGAAGGACGTCAACGGCAAAACCGTACAGATCTACCCGGCCGACACCGACTCCATAGACCACTCGCATACGGGCATCGACAACAGTCTCGATGTCGATGCGAACAATGTGGCGCATAATGACCGCTACGCGCTGGATGAGGAAGGGCTGACGACGCTGAACGGAAAGATCGTCTTGCGCTCGACTGGCCTGCCGCCGACCTCGCCGCCGTCGCTTGCGCAGAAGCAGAAGGGGGAGCTGGCCGTGGCGCATATCGACTGCGACACGATCCCGTTCCTGTGGCAGTATGCCGACCGCTTCACGCTGTTCGACAACTTCTATCAGACGGTGATCGGCCCCTCGACACCGAACGCGATTGCGATGATTGCCGGGCAGTCCGGCGAGACGCAATGGGCCCTGCACCAAAGCGAAGGCAGCAATAACACCGCGAGCTCGACTGTTGCTTTGAGCGGCGGCTTACCCGTGGTTGGCGACCCAGGTCCGTTTCCGGGTTCCAATTTCGATGAGTCCCCGGTCCAACCGCCTTACGGTCCGAAAGATGTGAGCCCGGCTAGCCCGACTCTGAACCAGACCTATGCGACGCTGCCGCTGTCGTTCATGGGCAGCAATATCGAAAAAATTGTAGCCAGTGACGAGAACCCCGCTCTGGACCTGCTCGATGTGCAGGACGACATCAAGAAAATCGCAAGCAACAAGCTGCCGCCGGTGAATTGGGGCTGGTATCAGGAAGGCTACGACCACGAGCCGTCCGATGGCACAGGCCCGGCCACATACGCCGACTATGTTACCCACCACAACGGCCCGCAATATTTTGGCTATATTGGCGACAACCCCAAGGTGGCTTCCAACCTGCACGGACTGAACGACTTCTTCACTGCTGTCGCGAAGCAGCAGCTGCCGGCGAGCGGCGTGTTCTACGTGCGTGGCGGCTACGGCAACCTGGACGGCCTCAAGCCGCTCGATCCCAACCCTACGGTGCAAGCTAACTTCGCGGGCAACGACGACCATCCGGGTTATTCCGACGCCCAGATCTCCGAAGCTCTGCTCGCCGATGAGATCAACGCGATCGCCGCCAGTCCCTACTGGAAGGATAGCGCGATCATTATCACCTACGACGAGACGGATGGTCTCTACGATCACCAGCCGCCGCACATCCGCAGCTTCGACCCGGAAGGCAATCCGCTCGAGGGCGGGCCGCGGATCCCGGCGATCGTGATCTCGCCGTACAGCAACGTGCATTCCGTCTCGCACGAGTACAGCGAGCACAGTTCGGTAATCAAGTTCATCGACGAGCTGTTCAACCTGACACCGCTCGGGCAGCTGCCCGACGAGGTGAAGGGCTTTGAGTTGGGTGAGAAAGAGTTCGGTCAGAAGGAACTAGGACCGGCTGACGCGCTCGCGTCGATGGGCGACCTGTTCTCGGCCTTCGACAACGACAGGCTGAACGGCCGCGTGCCCACGCTGCCGGCCGAGTATGCCATGATCCCGTCCAAGACCGTGCTATCGCTGCCGCACTTTGGCGGCGAAGGCTGCTATGCCCTCAACATCGTGCCGACCGACTACGTCAACGGCAAACTCATCGATCCGGCGCCGGCGGACTTCAATCCGCGGCCTAACTCGACGCCGGGCCTCCCGGCATCGGGGACTTGGACGCCCTGACACTCTCGGTTGATCGACGCTTGACGAAGGGGAGCGGGCTTGGCCCGCTCCCCGCATTTTGGGGAGGTCTCAAGCAGGTGCGTAGTTTTATCGCGACGTCTTTCGCTGGTCTTTTGTTCGCTCTCGGCTGGTATCCTGCTGCATATGCATCCGGCACGCTCGACACGATACGCGCTCGCGGAACGCTGGTCTGCGCCGTCATCACCGAAGAGGCCGACTACACCAAGGACGATGCGCACGGCCCGCTGACCGCGTTTGCCGCCGATCTTTGCAAAGCGGTCGCGGCGGCCGCACTTGGCGATGCGGGAAAGGCACGCTTTCTCAGCCTGCCGGACGAACAGCATGGGCTCAAAGCGTTGCAGGCCGGCAAGGCAGAATTGATGCCGGCCGCCACGCCGGACATGCGGATGAGCGCGATCTACGGCGTCGCCTTCGGGCCGCCGGTGTTCTTCGACGGCCAGGGGTTTCTGATCAGCCGTGACCAGGGCGTGGCGGCACTGACCGGCCTCGCCGGCAAGCCGGTCTGCTACATCGGAAACACCGAGGCCGACACGATGCTTGTGGCAACCGCTCAGATGCGGAACATCAAGATTCTTCCGTTCCCGTTCGAGGAGCTGGGTGAAATGGAGGCAGCGCTCGTCTCCGGCCACTGCGCCGCCATGACAGCTGATATTTCGCTGCTCGCCGGCGCACGCGCCGCGTTCCACAGCCGGATCGGCAACTTCGAGATCCTGCCGGAAACGATCACATTCGACCCGCTGACCCCGGCCTACCCGCAGGGCGATCCGCAATGGGCGGCAATCGTCGGCTGGACGCTCTATGCGCTGATCCAGGCCGAGGCGAGCGGCGTCACGCAGGCCAATGTGGACGCGATGCTCGAGAGCGAAGAGCCGGTGGTGCGGCGGCTTTTGGACGATTCGTCGGGTCTTGCGCGCGCGCTCGGGCTGGACGCCGGCTGGGCGGTGCGTGCGATCAAGGCCGCGGGGAACTACGGCGAGCTGTTCGACCGCACCCTCGGCAAGAGCTCGCCGCTCAATCTGCCGCGTGGCAAGAACGCCTTATGGACGCAGGGCGGGCTGATGTACCCAATGCCGATCCGGTAAGCCGCCTAACTTTTCGTCATGAGCTGCCGCGCGGCGCGGCGGCGCGCGCCAGCCGGTCGTTGATCGCCTCGCCCAAACCTTCGGAAGGGATCGGCGCGACCGCGATGCGATTGAGGCCAAGTGCGTCGAGCTCGTGCAAAAAGTCGAAAAGATTCGCCGCTGCTTCCGCGAGATCGCGGCTTGCCGAGAGATCCAGCACATTTTTGCGCTTGCCAAAAATCCCGCCGAAATCGAGGCCCGCCTCCGAGCTTTCAAGTGTTTTTGCCTCAAGACGAAGTTTCGCGCGCGGCGCGTAATGCGAGGCTAGCATTCCGGGTGAGTGAAGCGCGATTGGCCCCGCGGGGCCGGCAAGCGCTTGGCCGAGTACGGCTTCGATGTCTACTCTCGTCATCGCCCCAGGCCGTAATAAGCGCGGGGGTCCTTCGAGACAGGCGATGACGGTCGATTCGAGCCCCATCGGACAGCGGCCGCCATCGAGAATAAGATCGATCGCATCGGACAGATCCACGGCGACATGGGCGGCGGTGACCGGGCTTACCCGGCCGGAGCGATTGGCTGAGGGCGCCGCCAAGGGCCGCCCCGCCGCCACAATCAGGCCAAGCGCAACCTTGTGGACTGGCACGCGCAAAGCGATGCTTTGCAGACCTGCCCGTGCGGCTGGGCAAACCGTCGCGCCAGGCGCGAGCGGGACGACGAGGGTCAGCGGCCCTGGCCAGAACGCCTTGGCAAGGTGCTGGGCCTCGGCTGAAAATAAGCCCTGTTCAAGTGCCGCATCTAGGCTCGCGACATGCGCGATGAGGGGATTGAATGTTGGCCTTGCCTTCGCCGCGTAAATGCGGGCGACGGCGGCTTCCGATGTCGCATCGGCTGCCAGGCCGTAGACGGTCTCGGTCGGAAAAGCGACGATACCGCCGCCGTGGATGATCGCCGCCGCCTCGGCGATTCCAGCCGCGTCGGCTGCAATTGTCCGCGCCGAAGGCAGGGAGGCGGGGCTGTATTCGCTTTTCATTTGGAGACGTTCATTCCCGCAGCCGGAACCGGGGATCGAGCGGCCGCATTTTGTCCCGAAGCTTGATCGAAACGGCGCTGCGCGTCTTCGATCAAAGCTATGTTCTGCAAAGCCCAGTTTCCAAGATGCTGAATTGGCGTCAGCAGCGAATGCCCAAGCGGCGTCAATTCATAATCCACCCGCGGCGGAATGGTCGGAAACACAGTGCGTGTGACAAAACCATCCCGTTCGAGCCCGCGTACCGTGAGCGTGAGCATCCGTTGCGAGATGCCACCTACGCGGCGGCGCAGCTCATTGAAGCGCATCGGACCTTCCCCCAAAAGCATGACGACCAAAATCGTCCATTTATCGCCGATCCTGGACAGGACCGGTGCGATACGGCTGCATTCGCTAGGCACATGGTTGTGACCAGGTTCCAAAAAAGTGCCTCCTTGCGCGGTTCCCCTATAGGCACGCATATAGTGTTAGTTACAAACCTATACCAGGGAAAGGCTTTGGTCCATGCAACTTCTGCACGTCGACTCCAGCATTACGGGCACTCAGTCCGTCAGCCGTCAGCTAACCGCCGAAATCGTCGCCAAGCTGCGTCAGGTCACACCGGATCTGGACATCACCTACCGGGACCTCGCAGCCAAGCCGGTGCCGCATTTGTCTGGCTCCATTCTTGCCGCGCGGCAGCCGGCAGCTGGGCAGCCGAGCGTGGAGGTGGAGCATGATCTTGTGCTCAGCGC
>PLUZ01000543.1 GCA_003162995.1 Methylocapsa sp.
CTTAGAGCATGTCCTGAAAAAGTTGCTCGACTTTTCCGATGTGAACATGCTCCACCTCATTGAATTTGAGCGATACCTTTTCGATCATGTGACCCACGTGGAAGACGAGCCTTCTAGAGCATGATCTGCAGAAAAGTTGCAGACTTTCTGGGATCAAGCTCTAGTTTAGCGCGAAGCGCTTGGCTCGGCCCGCGACACAGTCTTGCGGCCAAATCGCATCATCAAAGGCGCAAGAAGGTTGCGTTTCGTTTTACGCGGCTCGGTCCGGTGGGTAATTTTTCGCGCAAGATCCCTGATTGTACCGGCGATTTTGCTCCCCGCCTCGACTTCGGCAATCATCTGCCCATTGTTGGCCGCGGTGCCGAAGAGTTTCGGCTCGAAGGGAATGAGTCCCGCTGGCATGAGATCAACTGCTTTGGCGAAATCCGTGACGCTGATTTCCGAGCGTTTCGGAATTCCTACACCGTTCATAATAAGCTTCGGATGCCCATCATGCGCCCGCGCCGCGCGCAGCATATCGAGCATGTTTTTGGTGTTGCGCAGATTGGCGAGATCAGGCGATGCGACAATTCCGATCTCGTCCGCATTGATGAGCGCCCGCCGTGCCCAGGCGGTCCAAATATGTGGAATGTCTAGGATAACGCAGGGGGTGGTGGCGCGCAAAATATCGATCAAAGAGTCGAAAGCAGTTTCAGGAAAGTCATACATCCGGTCGAGGGTTGCAGGCGCCGCCAGAATGCTCAGCTTTTCGCTGCATTTCGACAACAGCCGGTCGACCAGGTTTTGGTCGATCCGGTCAGGCGCGAAAACAGCTTCGGCAATTCCTTGCGTCGGATCTTGATTGAAGTCGAGCCCCGCCGTGCCGAAGCCCAAATCCATATCGACGATGATGGTTTGAATCTCAAGGTCGCGTGCAATCGAGAAGGCGATGTTATGCGCGATCGAGGATGCTCCGGTCCCTCCCTTGGCACCTGTTATGGCGACGATCTTGCCGACTGGCGTTGCTCCCGCGCTTGCATAAAGATGCGATATGGCGCGGATGAAATCGAGGACATTGAAGGGCGCGACAAGATATTCGCTGATGCCGCGCGCCATAAGCTCGCGGTAGAGGATGATGTCGTTCGTTCGCCCAGCAACGACCACTTTGGTGCCTGCATCGCAAAATTCGGCGAGCGCTTCGAGATGCGCGACGAGGTCGCCTCGATTGGCGGCCGTATCGAGTACAATGACATTTGGCGTGGCGGCGTCGCGGTAAGCTTCGACGGCGGCGAGCGGGCCGCCCATATGCACGCTCACATGTGCTCTTTCCATCCGGCGATCGGTTGCGGCCGCCTGGATGATCCGCGCCGTCTCCTCCGATTCGCAGAAAGCATGCAAGGAGATGCGGGGCAGCGGCGCGATATGCGCCTGTTCGGAGCCGGCCAGGCCTTTCATCAGTTCGCTCCAACGGTGTTGATCGAGGAGTTGGTCACTTTCCAATTCGTGCCCGGATCCTCGCCTTTGCGAAGGATTTCGATGCCGCGCACGCGCATCGCGGTGTCCGCCGGCGTTTCCGCTTGCGGCGTCACGAGATCGCGCGGATCTGCGACCTGCGCGGCAAGTGCCGTTTGATAGGCGCAACCGAAGTTCCAGTAGGGCTTGTTGCTCCAGTCCGCGACGGCGCCGCTGCCGATGGCAAGATCCCTTGGCCATTGGCCGCACTGATCCGCGACATGGGCCTTGAGGCCAAGAAAGCTCAACCGCACCGGCGCCGCAAGATTATCACCGGCCGGATAGGGAGAAACGATGGTGCGCGCCTGTGCACCGGCGTTAAAAAGGGCGTTGCGAATCGGCTCCACTGTGGGTATGGCCCCGGGGAAAGCGGGTGGCATGATGGTGATGGGCCCGCGGCCGAATTTGCGGTAAAGGCTAGCGAATTCACGTAGCTGCGCCGCGGAATGGCGGTCGAACTGGCCCGTCACGGGCTCGACAAGAATTTCCAATGTGCGTGGCCCCTCGCCAAGCACGATCGGGTGGCGGATCTGGTAATCGTCTTGCGGAATCGAGGATTCGACCATCCGTTCCGTCGCGCCACAACCAGCCAGCAGAAGCAGCAAACACAAGCGCGAAAACCTTTTGGCAGAAGCAAATATTGGGCGAACCAAGCTTTGGCCGGGGTGCATGGAGCGGATCATAACGGACATCTTGTGGCGCGCTTTCTCGATTGCTTTGCCCTGATCTCAATCCTGGATGAAGCCGACCGGCCCCTTGTAATCCTTGATGGCTTGCGGATTGCTCGGCGAGGCATAGAGCTGGTTCACGCGGCCGAGCAGCCAGGCTTGCGGATCGGTCGAATCGGTGAAGCCATCGGTGGGTTTCGCAATTTCATTCGGCCCTGCCGGCTTGACGATATAGGGCGTGACGATGATCATGAGTTCGGTTTCCTGCCGCAAATAATCGCTCGAGCGAAACAGCGCCCCGAGAACCGGCAGATCGAGGAGGCCTGGCAGACCGTTGATGGCTTGCCTCGATATCGTCTGGAGAAGTCCCGCGGAGGCGATCGAACCGCCTGAAGGGATTTCGACACTCGTCTCGTTCTTGCGGGTGAGCAATCCTGGGACGACTGTGCCGTAGACGGTTGCTTCGGTTTGTGTATCAATTTCCGTCACTTCCGTCGCAAGATGCAGCATGATGCGGCCTTCGGCGAGAACCACCGGTGTGAATCGCAAAGTGACGCCATAAGGTTGAAAGATGGCGCCGCCGCCGGTGCAGCCTGAATTCGTACAGGTTGACGGACCCGGAATTGGTATTTCGCCGCCGACTGTGAGCTTGGCGTTTTCCCCGGATACGGCGGTCACCATGGGCTCCGCGAGAACGCGCGAAACTCCATAGCGCTCGAAGGCTTGCAGGGTCGCGGACAAAGTGTTGCTTGGATTGGTCGCGGTCAGCGCGGTTGCCGTGCCGTTTTGCGCTGCCGAGGCCAAAGCGTTCGCGCCGCTGACTCCCGCTGGCGCGATCACGCCGTTGATCGGGAACGGATTAACCTATAAACGGCAGTTGGCT
>PLUZ01000090.1 GCA_003162995.1 Methylocapsa sp.
AGGCAGATAGCAGCTATAGCGATTGTAATAGGGGTAGCCGTAGCTGCAGCCGTAGTCATTGAAGCCGTAACCCAAGCCGGGCACAAAACGCCGGCTGCGGCCGAAAGCCACGCCATGACCGCCGAGATGGCCAAGGCCAAAGTCGCCGCCTATGTGAGCGGCGCCGCCGAAGCTGCCCATATGGGCGCCACCACCGAAACCGCCACCGTGTCCACCCCCACCTCCTCCGCCGCGCGCAAATGCGTCAGCGGTCAGTCCCCCGGTAAGAGCGGCAGCCGTCGCCAAGACGATCATAATCTTACGTAAGCTTGTTTCGAACGCGCGACCATCGACTTTGGCAGCATCCTGTGTAATGACATTCGTGTTCATGATATGAGACTCCGTTTTTGTCTGACAACGAAATATTTAGACAAAGCACGGCCGTCGTTCCATCGTACCTTCGGAACACGAAAACATCATTTTGTTTACGAACCTATACTTAGGTTTAGGTGTCCATTGTTCTCAGAAATCCAGCGTGAACGGTCTATGTTCACGCTGCGATCCTCGATCCGCAGTCCCCAAGCTTAGCAGAGCGCTGTCTGGATTCATGTTCGTTTGGCATGGCTTCCTTCGTGCTCCATTGTGGGTTAGGGGCAGCACACTAATCCTTCAAAAAAGCACCGTGTGGCTAGGAAAAAGTACTGGGTCCTGAAATAATGCACTGTGATCAGAGTCGGGATTGTTTTTCGTGAAGGCGGATGCACTCGATCAAATTGACTGCCTACGACCGACCTTCGAGGTGTTTGTCCGGCAACGCATGGCCTGTGTCGATCTGATTGAAGTCCCATCGAATATTCCAAGGAGCAGCAGATCGCCAGCCTTTATACCCGTGACCGGGCATAAGCCGGTTGCTTGCCGCCGCGCAGCCCGCGTTACCGGAGCACTGCATGGCCTTGACCTTCAAAAGCCTGTCGCAGTTTTAGTCCAATCATAACGCCAACAGAATGGATCGAACGACATGCAGAAAGCTCGACGGTTCAGCGTGCTCCTCGCAATGGCCGTAATCTTCATCGCATTCGACCGCCGGCTGGCCGCCGAAGAGCTTAAGCCCATTGAAGTTCCTGGCGATCGCGCCTTCACGGAAAGCATCACGGCTGGTCCCGACGGCACTTTGTATCTGAGCAGCCTTGCCTCGGGCGGCATCGGCCGGGTCAAGCCCGGCGCTTCGACAGCCGAGGCGTGGATCGCGCCGGGAGCGTTCGGAAGCCGCTCGACATTTGGAGTCTTTGCCGACGCCAAATCAAACACCCTGTGGGTCTGTTCGAATGATGTGTCGAGTCTGGGCGTCGCTGGCCCAGGTTCAGCGGCGGAGAGTCACCTTTTGGGCTTCGATCTGGCGACGGGCGATGGCAAGATAAACGCACCATTCCCCGGCAAAACGAACCTCTGCAATGACTTGACCGTTGCCAGCGACGGAACGGTATACGTCACGAATTCCCTCTCGCCACAAATCCTGCAACTCAAACCAGGCAGAACAGCTCTCGAAGTTTGGNNGATGGCAATATTTACGTCAATACGTTCAACGGCGGCAAATTTTTCCGTGTCGAGGTCAAGGGCGGTATGCCAGGCGCCGTCACAAAGCTTGAAACGTCGCGCCCGCTGAAACTGCCGGACGGCCTGCGGCAACTCAGCGGAGATAGCTTCCTGATGGCAGAAGGCAGCGGCTCGCTCGATCGCGTCACCGTGGATGGCAATAAGGTTATCGTCGAGACGCTCAAGGGTGGGCTCAAAGAGCCGACCTCTGTTGCGAAGGTAGGTGGCAGGGCTTGGGTCGCCGAAGGTCAATTGTCGCATCTCTTCGGGGCAAAAGACAATGGTCCGCCCCAGCTTCCGTTCGAAATCGTGCCAGTTGCTATCCGGAACTAATGGCTCAGGCTTCCTCTCGCTGGCTATAGCGTCAATAGATGGCTCTGAGGTTTAGGAATTTCGGGAGAAGAGTGATGCGGATCGCCGGTCAAAGAAATCGTGGGATTGTTGCAGCCCTCGTCGCGTGTGCTGTCTCGGCCAAGCTGGGTGCAACTCACGTCTTTGCTGAGACGCCGGCACACAAGGCAACAGCGTCGTGCCCGGGCGGGTCAACCGGCATCACGCTCCCAAATGGCTTCTGCGCGACAATATTTGCCGACAAGATCGGACACGCCCGGCAGCTTGCCGTCGCTCACGATGGGACCGTCTTCGTTAACACCTGGAGCGGCGTTTACTATGGCAACGACAAGCCCCACGAGGGTGGATTTCTCGTCGCATTAAAGGACACCAAAGGTACCGGCCAAGCGGATGTGAACGTCCGTTTTGGCCAAACTTTCGCGGAAGGCGGCCACGGCGGTACAGGTATCGCGCTGTACAAGCATTGGCTCTACGCGGAACTCAACGACCGGATCATACGCTATGACTTGAAGGAGGGAGAAACTGCACCGGCAGGTCAAGCGGAAACTATTCTCAGCGGCATGCCGATCACCGGCGACCATCCCATGCATCCTTTTGCCATTGATGCCCAAGGCAATCTGTTCGTATCGATGGGATCGGCGACAAATAGCTGCGAAGTCAAGAACCGCATGCCCCATTCGCCTGGAAACGTTCCGTGCACCGAACTTGAAACACGTGCCGGGATTTGGAAATATGACGCGAACAAAGCCGGTCAGGTGTTCTCGGCCAAGGAGCGTTATGTCAGCGGCATCAGAAACCCTGAGGGCTTTGACTTCGACACGTCAGGCCGTTTGATCGCCACGCAGCACGGCCGCGATCAGCTGCACGAGGATTGGCCTGAACTCTACACCGCTAACCAGGGGTTTGAGCTTCCCTCCGAGGAAGTGTTGATCGTCAAAGGCGGCGCTTGGTACGGCTGGCCGCAATGCTATTTCGATCCGGCTCAAAAAAAATTGGTGCTTGCTCCAGAATATAGCGGCGACGGTGGCAAGAAGATTGGCGATTGCGATAAGGCCGAACCGCCGGTTGCCGTGTTTCCGGCGCATTGGGCCCCGAACGATCTCAAGCTCTACAAGGGTTCGCAGTTTCCCAAACCCTATGCTGGCGGCGCATTTATTGCTTTCCATGGCTCGTGGAACCGGGCGCCGGGCCCGCAGGAGGGCTATAACGTCGTTTTCCAGCCGCTGGCCGACGGCAAGCCTTCGGGCCCTTACGTGGTCTTTGCCGACGGTTTCGCCGGAAAATATAAGGAGCCGGGCCGGGCGGCGCACCGTCCATCCGGGCTCGCTGTAGGAACGGACGGCGCGCTTTTCATCTCCGACGACAAGGCGGGGCGCATCTGGCGCGTCACCTTCAATGGCGATCCGAACATCACCGGCATCGAGGCCGCACCATCGCTGGCTGTAGAAGCCAAGGCATCGCCGGATGTTCTTCCCCCGGAAGGCATCCATCCAGATGCCGGCATAGAGGCAGCCGCTCTGCCTGTTCCACCGGGAGCGACAAGCAAGGAGGTCGCCCTCGGCAAAAGGATTTTCCACGGTGAGATCGCGGGTGCAACCTGCGCCGGCTGCCATGGTGCTGACGGCATCGGCACGCCCGTTGGTGCGGATCTCAGCAGTGGAACTTGGCTCTGGGGCGATGGCAGCCTGGTGGCGATCACGGATACGATCAGAAACGGTGTGCTCGAACCAAAGGAACACCCTGGCGCCATGCCGCCGATGGGCGGTGTTGAGCTTTCTGACGAAAATCTTCAGGCGGTCGCGGCCTATGTTTGGTCCCTGGGTCATAAAGGCGAGAAAAACTAGAGCATTTTCCCATCTGAA
>PLUZ01000386.1 GCA_003162995.1 Methylocapsa sp.
CGCTATCGCAGTTGCCTCCTTTCCTCCGGTTTCCGGCAGCATAACAGCAAACTCTTCCCCTCCGAATCGGCACCAGATATCCTCCTGCCGCAACACGGTTTGCGCTATGCTGGAGACGTCAACAAGAACGTTGTCCCCTGCGCTATGACCATACTGATCATTAACTTTCTTAAAGTGGTCAATATCAACTATCAGGAAAGAAGTCGGATGGTCGTGACGCAAGGCGCGACTCCACTCCCCCTCGACAATTCCTTCGAATGCCCTGCGATTAAGCGCTTTCGTAAGAAAATCTCGGCGGGATTGGTCAAGTAATTCCTTTTGGAATTTTTGAGCTGTTAACAACACAAGCAGCGCAGTCATCAAGAAAACAAAAATAATTAGCGAGCCGGCGTACAAAATCTGCGCCGGACTTTGTATGAATATTGTTGTTATATTGGTAGCATATGCGTTAAAAATCCGCCATAAACTAGCGGCAGAATGTATTGTTAATAAAAGCGCAATTAACTGAAAAGTCAGCTGCCTAAACTTATCAGAATATCTCAGACAAACATAAATCACAACAATTTCGTAACTAACTTCTGCAAGTCCTATTAAGGCGATGCGCAGAGTGAGATTTGGAGTTACGAAATAAAACCAATAAATTGAAACTGCAATTGCGGCGGCAAATGCCAGGCCAACACGCCAAGGGGGTTTCCGTTCCGCCGCCTCGACGATTCCAAAATTAAAACATAGATCGCCGATAATCAAAAAAGAGTTTCCAAAAACGATAGACGCCCATAGCGGCATTATATCCCTAGCGCTAATAAATAATAGACCAACAGCGCGCAGAAATGCACCGAGCGCCCAGCGTTTTGCCGGTAAATAAGTTTTCTGCACCTGCCACAAATATATAAAGATTGCTGCTTGGCAGGCACATTGAGCCCCAACAACAAATATGATGGTTTTTATATCTAAAGGCAAAATTACACTATCAATTAGACTGTCTGGCATAATTATTAATCTCTTTCAGCTTTGGATAGGGTGCAGAGTGCTATTTTTAATGGTTTTTGCGGTAACCTTTCTTCTTTAGAGTTGTGAAACCGAAGGTTGGACAGCCATCGAGGCTCGCGCGGCATACATTTTTCCTCGGCCACCTTCCGGCGCAAGAAATTTCGTCCAGCGAAATTATATGTTCTGACATCCAATCAGCGCACCGTCCTAAAATGTCGTGTAATGGTTCTTCCTAGAAGAACGCGTTTGTTTTTTCTCACCATCAGAAATCGCGCGTCCAGATCAGCTCCGCGCCTTCTTATCCACACCTGTTTGACGGAGAATATATCCGCGAGTGGATCGAATGAACGATTTGTTTTTGTCGCGATTCGAAGCGACGGCGGCGAGGGTGAGCAAGAAGCGCTATGTTGTCGAACTGAGCACGGACGAACGGAAACGGCTCGTTGAGCTGATCCGGAAAGGCAAGCGTCCGGCTAAGAAACAGCTCAAGCATCTATACCCGATGCTTTAGATGACTCGGACCACTAGAGCTGCTTTAGATTCCGTGGACTCAGAACGCAGCTCTATATTTTTATTTTGCCGCATTTTCTTGATGCGAACCGGCGTCCACTTCGCTTGAAGCGGCGGCCGTACTGAAACATGGCTGTCATGTCCGGCCGCTATCACCTGGAAACAACCCAAGCAGGAGTAGTCCTATGATTGAACCGCTGACCGAAGCCGTCACATTCGAACCAGGCAAAGTCGTCGCGCTGAAATCCGGCGGTCCGGCCATGACGGTCATTGGCCTGAAAGAGGACGGTGTGCAATGCTTGTGGTACGCGGAGACGTCCGACGAGGTGAAAACGACCGTCGTCCCCGCAATCTGCATCGAGAAAGCCTCCGCCTTCGACTTTGACGACGAGGATGCTGACGAGGACGACGACGACGGCAAACACAAGAAGCAGGGCAAGAAGAAGCGTCACGACGACGATTGAGAATGGTGACGGTTCACCAAATAACTGGGCTTCAGATAAGCTCAGCTGAGGATTTGGAGAGCATAAGCCTGGCGCATAAACGCCAGGAACATTTTTATAGCACATGGCTCTTATCTAAAACCTTACAATTCATGTTTGAAATACTCTGGAACAATACCTTGGAGGTCGCGTTTGACCGGCGTGACATCTCAACCCAAGGAGAGTCCCCAGATGAGAACATTTTTTTTGAGTTCGATCGCGGGAGCGGTGTTGGTCACCGGTGGCGGCTTGGCTGCGGCGCCGATGGAACAAGACATGGATCGAGGCTACGCCATCGCAATGGGAGCAAAAGGGCCAGAAAGCCGGCCCGCCCCCCAAGAGCGGCGGTCCGTGGCAACCGTTGATTTATCACCGGACCAGAAAACGAGACTCCATGCCATCGTCGCCGGCGGGAATTTATACCGCGTCGACCACGTGAATTTCGCGCCTTCCGTTGGAACGCGAATTCCACACACCATGCGGATTTACGGCGTTCCCCAGGCGATCGTCGACATCGTTCCTCAATATCGTGGCTTCAATTACATCGTCGTCAAAAAGGATCTCTTGATCATTGATCCGCGCACGCTCGAAATTCTGTACGTCCTCCCCGGCTGACAGACTTTGGCAGCCAAGCAAACGGCCCCAGAAGGCGGAAAGCCTACCGGGGCTTTGCTATGGATGGGAAAAGAAAGCCGCTTCCGGCCATCACCTCGATCGTTGTTTTTCTTCATCCCGCTTTAGGCGACTCCGCCGCGATGACGTGGAAAAAACTTCCTGTTACCTTGCCGCGCCGGCTTCCTTCCGCTTGCTCGGGCCCGCCATGCGCATCATGGACAAAGGCGAAAGGCAAGTCGCCTTCGTTCGAAGCCTCGATTGTGGCGTAATGAAATTCATGACCGCGCAACAAGGCGCCCTTCGCGCCTAAGGGATGCGCCTCGGCAAGGCGCGCCTGCCGGTAGCCGAGATGCAGCTTGCGTGTTGCAAAACTAAAGGACGCGCCTAGTAAGCCCGCCATGCGATGGGCATGTCCTGCTTGATCCGTCAGGCTTTGCCCCAAAACCATATAGCCGCCGCATT
>PLUZ01000465.1 GCA_003162995.1 Methylocapsa sp.
TCCTTACCTTCCATATTTCCTCCGGGTTGAAGCGCGCTCGACGCCGCATCAATGGGAAGCTCCGCGAAAGCCGGATTGCCGCCGCTTTCAATGGCGTAAACGGTGAACGTCCCGACTAAAAACAAAATGCCCATGACCGCAAAGATCGCCCAGCCCTGGCGCTCCTTTCCGACCATTCGGCCAAACACATTGGTGAGCGCCGCGCCGATCGAGAAGATCAGGATGATCTGGACAAAATTCGTGAGCGCGTTCGGGTTCTCATACGGGTGCGACGAATTGGCGTTGAAGAAACCGCCGCCATTGGTCCCCATCATTTTGATGACCTCTTGGCTCGCCACAGGCCCCTGCGCGATCAGTTGTGTGCCGCCTTCCAGCGTGGTCGCTTCGACGTAAGGCCCCAGATTTTGCGGCATGCCTTGCCAAACGAAAAAGAGTCCGACGACGATCGAAAGCGGCATCAGCACATAAAGAACGGTGCGGGTCATATCGACCCAGAAATTGCCGATGGTTTTCGCCGAGCGCCGGGCGAATCCCCTGATGAGGGCAATGGCGAGCGCGATACCAGTCGCGGCCGAAACGAAATTATGCATGGTGAGCCCGGCCATCTGGGTCAGATAGCTCATTGTCGTCTCAGGGACGTAGGATTGCCAATTGGTGTTGGTGACGAAGCTGACCGACGTATTGAAGGCGAGATCTGGGGCGACCGCGTCGAGATGTTGCGGATTAAACGGCAGAACCGCCTGCAGTCGCTGCAGGGCGTAAAGCGTCAGGAAACCCATGAGGCTGAAGGTCAACATGGCAACGCCATAACTCTTCCAGTTCTGCTCCTCATCTTCCTTGACGCCGCTGAGCCAATAGAGAGTCCGCTCGACCGGACGCAGCAGAGGCGACAGGAATGTACGTTCGCCGTTGAAGACGCGCGTCATATAGAAGCCAAACGGCTTCACGAGAAGTGTGACGACCACGCAATAGAGTGCGATCTGAACGAAACCATAGGCGGTCATAAGATGCTTTCCTTAAAAACGCTCGGGTCGTATCAAGGCGATGACGAGGTAGACGAGTAGGACGATCGTGACGATCGCGCCGAGGATGTTCTCGAATATCATGGATAACGCCTCACAAAGTGTCGCAAGCGCCAAGGTAAAGCGCGGTGATGGCAAAAGCGGCAATGCCAATCGCGACAAAGATCAAATCGAGGAGGAAGACGGGCATTGGATGATCCTTTGGGTGCATCGCCGGCCGCCAGAAGAGCGCCAAGCATTTTGATCGCGGACGCCTTCTATGAAGAGTTCTGTCGCAATTTGCCGGCGAACCGATTGCGGCATCGCCAGAAGATACACTTGACGAAAAAGCATAGGCCCAAAAACCGCTAGCTGCATATAGATTCGAGCGTGCTCGGGGGCACGCCGAATATAAATCATATAAAAAGGGGTGTTGCCGAACACGGCAAAGGCCAGAAGTGCGTCAAAGTGCATCAAGACGCTCAGCTTGGACAAGATTTGGTCGAGCCGGAGTCGGCACGGGCGTTAAATTGCATATGCCGGAAAGATGGCAATGTGATGAAGTGGCGGCTATTCCTAGAGCGCTTGCCCACCAGTTGGTCTCATCCGATCGAAAAGGAATCACTCAGATTCAAAGTGTTGGAGCATGTCCTCATCAAAAAACTCGAGCAACTTTTTCGGGACATGCTTTAGGAGGATATTCCGCCGCGCTTCGCCTCTCCTGGAAGCGTGCAAGGTGCCGCGCTCGTTGCCTGCTCCGCTTCGCCTGGACAATCCCCGGCGCCACGCAAGGAGGCCGTAACCAACTGCCTGAGTGGGCCAAGGGCGCGGGAGAATATGCTCCGGCAACGCTCAAACCAGGCGGCATTCTTCAAATCCGGCGCGCTATTCCCTTCTTGATCGTTCATGGGCGCATGCCAACCACCGGTGAACGTAACGATCTTAGCACTCCCTTCTGCCGGCGACCTCATGTGCACGCCGTTTTTCGCCGGTTTGAAAGCAATGACTTCACCCATTTATGTCTCCAAATATAATAATTGTGCTTGCCGGAATTCTACTTGCCGGTCGCAAGAGAACTCTGCGTTTCGAATCGGATCATATCGGTAATTTTACGAGAAAGATCAGCAGGTGACGACAAATGACATGAGTCAGTTCAACGCGCATCCCCCAAATAGGCCAGCGGCCATTCGCTCCACAGTTTCACGGAGCGGGGGAGCGGGAAGTGACGCTGCGCACTACTCGCAATTAGAAAAATTAGGCCTCGTCCCGGCGACCCTCGCCTTTTCCATCATGCCGACGAAGCGGGTGAATAAATAATGGCTGTCGCGCGGGCCAGGCGACGCTTCGGGATGGTACTGCACCGAAAAAGCAGGGTGATCAGTCAATTCGAGACCGCAATTCGAACCATCGAAAAGCGATTTATGGGTTTCCCGCGCATTGGCGGGCAGACTTGCCGGATCGACCGCGAAACCATGATTCATCGACACGATCTCGACCTTGCCGGTCGTAAAATCCTGGACGGGATGATTGGCGCCGTGATGGCCCTGGTGCATTTTTAGAGTTTCCGCGCCGATCGCGAGAGCCAGCATCTGATGGCCAAGGCAGATGCCGAAAGTGGGTATGTTGTGCGCGATAAGATCCTTGATGACGGAAACCGCATATTTCCCGGTCTCGGCTGGGTCGCCCGGGCCATTCGAAAGGAAAACGCCATCCGGCCGCATCGCCAGGATCGCCTCCGCAGAAGTCTCCGCCGGCACCACGGTGACCGCGCAGCCGGCCTCCGTCAAAAGCCGCAGGATATTGCGTTTGATTCCATAGTCGATGGCGACGACCTTATATGTCCCGGAGGCATCGGCGCGAAATCCCTGTCCCGGCCGCCATGCCGCTTGCGTCCAGGCATAGCGCTGCGCGGCGGTGACGGCTGGCACGAGATCCATGCCTTCGAGACCCGGCCATTGCCGCGCCATCGCCCGCAAGGCATCGATGTCGAAATCGCCGCTGGGAGAATGGGCAATGGCAGCATTCGGCATGCCGTTTTCGCGAATGAGCGACGTCAGGGCGCGCGTATCGATGCCGCAAAGACCGATGATTCCGCGATTCTCGAGCCACACGTTAAAATCACCCTGGGCCCGGTAATTGGACGGGCCGGTCACCGGCGCATGGACGATGACACCCCGCACCCCGGCGCTCGCCGCGAGATTGCTTGTCTCGATATCCTCGTCATTGGTGCCGACATTGCCGATATGCGGAAAGGTGAAGGTGATGAGCTGCCCGGCATAGGAGGGATCGGTGGCAATTTCCTGGTAGCCGGTAAGAGAAGTATTAAAAACCACTTCGCCCTGGCATTCGCCCGGGTGCCCATGGCCTTGGCCGCGGAAGATGCGCCCGT
>PLUZ01000155.1 GCA_003162995.1 Methylocapsa sp.
ATTCTCCAGGTTACGTCAGCTACAGTCATGACCATCAAATTCGCCAAGAGCGAATCAAACGATGTCCGTGAAAAGTTGCGCGGGCGCGGAATAGATGCGGGATATCTAACGTACTTATTTTGCAGTCGGAGCGCTCTGCTCTAGCGGCGGTATCTCCAACATTTGGCCTGGGGAGATGTTACGAGGTTTAGACAGCAAATTCTTATTGGCTTCGAAAATTTGGTAATAACTGCTGCCGTGGCCGGGGCCATATACGGTTTCGGCGATCTTCCAAAGAGTGTCGCCCGGCTTCACTGTGTAGAGTTTTGGTTCTGGGGCTTTCTTAGCGGCTGCGAAGTCCTTTTGGACGGCGGGTTCGCCTAGAGGGCGTTCGGGGGATTTCTCGGGCGCCGCGATGGGAGCAGGAAGCGAGGCAGGGACGACACCCGGCATCAGGAACAGCCAGGTGACCGCCGCGAAGACGGGAAGAAGAATTGCGCCAGACCAGATCATATAGGGGAAGAAGCCAGGCATTTTGACGCCGGCGCGCCGCGCGATAGCATAAACCATGAAATTCGGCGCGTTGCCAATATAGGTATTGGCGCCCATGAACACCGCGCCAAGGGAAATCGCCATCAACGTCTTGGTAAGCGGACCCATGAGCGTTGAAGGGTCGCCGCCGGCAAGCTCGAAAAACACGAGATAGGTTGGCGCATTGTCGAGGAAGGACGACAGCAGCCCCGTTGCCCAGAAATAGGCAGCGTTGTCCGGCGTTCCATCGGCATGGTCCAAAGCATAGATCACAGCCGAAAATGGACCTTTCGTGCCGGCGTGAAGCATCGTCATGACCGGAATGATGCAAATGAAAATGCCGGCGAAGAGATAGGCAACCTCCCTGATCGGCTCCCATTCGAAGCCGTTTGCCGCGCGCACGCTCTGACGCGTCAAAAGAATCGATGCAATCCCGACCAGGACCATGACGAATTCGCGGATCAGGTTTTGCAGTTCGATCCGCGTTCCAAGCAAGTCAAAGCCGATGCCTGGATGCCAGACGCCGCTTGCGACGATGGCGAGGATCACGAAACCAATGAGCCCGGCGTTCACAAACCCGCTCACACGCAGTTTGCTGGCCCCCGCGATGACAGGCAGAGCTCTTTTCTCGCGCCAGTAAAAATAGGAGTCGACGAGAAAGAAAATCAACAGCAAGACAGCAACCGTAAAGAGAGCCGCTGGCCACAAGGCGCGCATGGTCCAGAAGAAATCGACCCCTTGGAGGAAGCCAAGGAAGAGCGGCGGATCGCCGAGCGGCGTCAAAGCACCGCCGATGTTCGAAACGAGAAAAATGAAAAAGACAACGACATGGGTATTAAAGCCGCGCGCGCTATTGGCGCGAATGAGCGGCCGGATCAGGATCATCGAGGCGCCGGTCGTCCCGATGATGCTCGCGATCGCTGCGCCAAGCGCGAGGATGGCCGTGTTGACCAGCGGTGAACCATGCAGCTGTCCTTCAACGGAAATCCCTCCCGCCGCGGTATAGAGCGCGAAGAGCATAAGGATGAACGGTAGATATTCGAGCGCCATGCTGTGTACGAGCCCTGCCGTGGCCGCCGATAGCCCGGTGACGGCGATAAGGCCACCAAGGGTCAGGATCGCCCAGAAGGCCGCCGCCTTTTCGTAATGGATGTGCCACCATTCCCTGACGACGAGCGGGCCGAGAGCAATGGACAGCAGCATGCCCGCAAAAGGCAGGGCGAGCGGCCAGGGGAGATTTGCGCCATCAAGCGATTGTGCCGCTTTGGCGGGCACCGCCAATGCCATGAAAAGAAGCGCGGCTGCCGCGCTTTTTTTTATGAATGCCATTATGTGCCCTATGCTCCACGCTATGGCGGCGATGCTCGCAGCAAGCTCTACGATGGCTCGCGATGGGCTTCAAGGTTCCGGTTCGCCNNNGTTGCAGGGGCGGGAAAGACAAGCGCGCGACAGGGGGTTGCCAATGCAGTTGGGTATGGTCGGGCTTGGGCGAATGGGAAGCAATATCGCGCGGCGGCTGCATCGCGCCGGGCATTCTTGCGTCGTGTACGACCAGATGCCAAAGCCGGTTGCCGACCTTGCGGCCGATGGTTTGACGCCCGCGTCCGGTTTGCCGGATCTTGTCGCAAAGCTCAACCCTCCTCGCGCGATATGGGTCATGCTTCCCGCTGGCGCGATAACAGAGGGCGTGATCGACACTCTGAGCGGTCTACTGTGCGCGGGGGATATTCTGATCGATGGCGGCAACACATTTTACAAGGACGACATCCGGCGCGCGAAGACGCTGGAAGCCAAACTCATTGCCTATCTCGATGTCGGCACCTCCGGCGGCATATGGGGACTGGAACGCGGCTACTGCATGATGATCGGCGGCCCGAAGGCTGTCGTTGATCATCTCGATCCAATTCTCAAGACACTGGCGCCGGGCCAAGGCTCTATCGTGCGGACGCCCCGCAGGGAAGGGCGGGATGGCCGCGCAGAGCAGGGCTATATTCACGCGGGGCCGGCGGGCTCAGGGCATTTTGTCAAGATGATCCACAACGGAATCGAGTATGGCCTCATGCAGGCCTATGCGGAGGGTTTCGATATTTTGCGCGGCAAGGCCGGACCTAATGTGCCCGAAGGCGAACGCTTCACGCTCGATCTCGCCGATATTGCCGAGGTCTGGCGGCGCGGCAGTGTGGTCTCGTCCTGGCTTCTTGATCTAAGCGCCATGGCATTCGCTGAAGATCCTAACCTTACGAGTTTCGCGGGCGCCGTCGAGGATTCGGGCGAAGGCCGTTGGACCATCGACGCGGCGGTCGAGGAGGCCGTGCCAGCGAATGTCCTTGCCGCATCCCTTTTCGAGCGGTTTCGTTCACGCGAGGAACACAGTTTTGGCGATAGGCTTCTGTCGGCGATGCGCTACAAATTCGGCGGCCATGTCGAACATCCCTCCAAAAACGCCGCCGGAGACTGAGGACACGCTGCGGTTCGCGGCTTGACCATGATCGCTTCAATAAGAATTGCTCATGGTCTCGCACTCTTTGTTTTGCCGTCTAAAATCTTTGCAACTTTCTTGAAGATCATGCTCGCACAAAGCCTCCTCTTGTTTCCGTCTGAATGGCGAGCTTCCGCGCCGGCCGGGCCCGGCCGCTCATGACGCCCGCGCCGGTCATCGCTATCGCGGGGGATGCGGAGGCCTTGGCCGGGCAAGTCGCGCGCTTTGTCGCGGCGCGCATGTCCAATGCGCCGGACCGATTTAGCCTAAGCCTTTCCGGCGGCACGACCCCGAAGCGGATCTATGAGCTGCTCGGCGCCGGGGATTTGGGCGTTCCGCTCGATTGGCGAAAGGTCCATCTGTTCTGGGGCGACGAACGTTTTGTGCCCATGGATCACCAGGACAGCAATTACCGGATGGCCCGGGAAGCTTTCATCGACCAAGTGCCGGTTCCGTTTTCTCAGGTTCACCCGATTTTGACGGGCGCCCGGACACCCGAAATAGCCGCCGCATTGTACGAAGAAACTCTGCAAAGCTTTTATGGAAGCAAGATACTCGATCCGGAACGGCCCCTCTTCGACGTGACATTGCTTGGCCTCGGCGAGGACGGTCACACTGCTTCGCTGTTTCCAGGAACCAAAGCGCTCGACGAGCGCAACGCCTGGGTGACAGCGATCATTGGGGCAAAGCCCGAGCCGCGCATTTCGCTGACCTATCCGGCGCTGGAATCGAGCGGCATGATTTTGTTTATCGTGTCCGGCGCGAAAAAACGGGATATTCTCGCGCGCGTTCTTGCAAATGACCTGACGCTTCCCGCTGCCCGCCTCGCGACGCGCGGAACAATCCACATCTTCGCTGACCGCGCGGCATTGCCGGATTGAAGGCGGGGCAGGGCTGCGGAGGGAAGACCTGCTCACCGCTGCTGCGAAGCGATGGCTTGCTCGAAGGCATCTTCGGCTTCAAGGCTCTCGCGATCGCGGCCGATCGTTGCCACCGCCAATGTCTTGCCGCCGCGAAGATAGCTGATCGCACAGTCCCGCGCGTCGAGACTGCCATCAATGTTTGCCTTATCCCATCGTTCGGCATGTCCCACATAGGCAATCGCAAGATCATATTGTTCGGTCCAGAAGAAGGGGACGGCGTCGAACCGTTCATGGGCGCCGAGAATATTGCGCGCGGCGGTCTGCCCCTGCCGCTCGGCGACCACGAAATGTTCGACGCGAATGGATTCGCCGGTGAGCCGGTCGGGCCAGCGCGCGATGTCGCCCGCCGCGAAAATGCCGGGGACATTTGTCTCAAGATATTCGTTCACGGTGACGCCGCGATCGATGGAAAGCCCGGCCTGCTCGGCCAATGACGTCAAGGGCCGTACACCGATGCCGATGACGACAAGATCGGCGTCGAGGGTTTCTCCGTTTTTCAAAACGACGCTTCGCTCCGTGATCGATGTTGCGGTCGTGCCGAGGTGGAATTTCACCCCATGCTCCGCGTGGATTCGCCGAAGGAAATTTCCGGCGTCCGGCCCCAAAATCCGCTCCATGGGGATCGTCTCGGGCGCCGCGACATCGACCTCGATAGTGCGCGCGCGAAGCGATGCCGCGACTTCAAGACCGATGAAGCTCGCGCCAATCACGACGGCCCGCCGCGCGTCCCGGCACTTAGCGACAATCGCGCGGCTGTCGGCGAGCGTGCGCAAATAATGCACATGCGGGAGACCGCTGCCGGGAATGTCGAGCCGCACCGGTTCGGCACCAGTGGCGAGAAGAAGCGCGTCATACGCCAATTCGCTTGCATCAGTGAGCCGAAGCTTACGGTTCGCGGGGTCGATTGCGGCAACGCGGGTCGCGAGCCTGAGATCAATCCCATGCTCCTTGTAAAAATCCGGCGATCGCAATGGAATCCAGTCCGCTTCCGCTGTGCCTGCGAGAAAACCCTTGGAGAGGTTCGGGCGATCGTAGGGAGCGCTCTCATCGGCGCTCAGCAGCGTTATGCTACCGGAAAAGCCCTCCTTCCGGAGCGTTTCGGCGGCGGCATTGCCCGCCGCGCCGCCGCCCACAATGACGACGCTCCGCGGCACGTGCTGCGAGGAACGCGTGCGTGGCGCCGTAGTTTCGAGTTTTTCGTGAACATATGGAATCCCGTCTCGCCGCTCGACGCGCCAGCAGGACACCGGATTGAGTGCGGGAGCCCGGAGCGCCTCACCGGAGCGCAGGCCGAAACAAGCGTGATGCCACGGGCAGCGAACGGTCTCGCCAACAAGGAGCCCATCGGCGAGCGGCGCGCCATAATGGGTGCATATGGCGCCGATCGCAAAGATGTGTTCGCCCTGGCGGGCGAGCAGCACGGGTTCATCGCCGGCATGACCGGCCAGCATGCCTCCGTCCGGAAGATCGTCGAAGGCGATGCCTTGCCGTAAATCCGGGCCAGTTGGTTGGGCGGAGTCCGAACTCATGGCAGCCTCCCTCGCGCCTTATTGTCCGGTGCCGGAGCAGGATCCCAGAAAGGTGGCGGCGCCGGCCTTTTCCGGTAGACGCTTGCCAGGCGCGATGGTTCCATCACGACATTATGGGGATTGCAGGAGAATTGAGACGGCGCGCGGAGCTATGTATAGGAAGGGGGCTCGTTTAGATCGCAAGCCCGTTCTGCGCCGCGAGCTGGCCAAGGTCTTTGAGCGGCCGCGCCCCGATGTGCTGGATGATTTCGGCGGCGGCAAGCGCGCCAAGGCGCGCGCAGGTTTCGAGGCTTTTGTTCTTGCTGAGCCCTGCCAGAAATCCGGCTGCGAAGAGATCGCCGGCGCCTGTCGTATCGACAACGGAATCGACGGGGAAGGCCGGCACGGCGAGAACTTCGCTGGAGGTTATGACAACCGAACCGTGTTCGGAGCGGGTGACGACGCCGAGGATATTTTCGCCGCGCAATTGCGCGGCGGCGGTGTCAAAATCCGCCGTTTGATAAAGAGAATGCAACTCGCTTTCGTTGGCGAACAGGATTTGCACCGCCCCCGAGCGGATGAGCCCAAGGAACTCATCGCGGTAACGATCGACGCAAAAGCAATCGGACAAGGTTAAAGCAACGCTGCGCCCCGCTGCCCGGGCGATTTTCGCGGCCTTTGCCAAAGCGGCTTTCGCGGCGGGAGGATCCCAAAGATAGCCTTCGAGATAGACGATCGCCGACTGCTTGACGAGGTCTTCATCGACATCCGCCTCGGACAAGTTTTGGCAGGCACCCAGGAAGGTGTTCATCGTGCGCTGGCCGTCCGGTGTCACGAGCACGAGACAGCGCCCGCTGGCAGGGCCATCCTTCGCGAATTGCGTCGAAAAATCGACTTTGGCGGCGCGGATATCATGGGCGAAGGCGGTCCCTGCCTCGTCGGCCTTCAACTTGCCTATGAAAGCGGCGTTGCAGCCAAGGCTCGCCGTGCCGATGACGGTGTTGGCGGCCGACCCTCCGGATACGATGGTTACCGGACCCATGGCCTGATAGAGCGCCTCGGCGCGCGTCTCGTCGATCAACATCATGCCGCCCTTGTGCAGGCCCTGGGCGGCGAGAAAATCATCATCGGTCCTGCTGATAACGTCGACAATGGCGTTACCAAGACCAAGCACATCGAACCGGTGAGATGACATAATTATCCCCGAGAAAGCGGAACATCACGCAAGGAGAAAGGACGCGGCCGCCAGTTTCCCTTTTATCTTGGGCCATGGGCACGCTTGATCCCAGTCTCGAATTTCCGCCGGTTGTTGAAACGGGATCATCGTTGAAGCATAATTTGAACGGCACCCGAAACCGGCTTGCCGGACGATGATCAGGCGAACGGAAATTTTATAGCGGGATCTCGTCGCGCCGGCGCTCCTTAGCCCATGCTCCAGCGGAGCAGCTATCAGAAGAGGCCAAGCCAAAGCAAGCGTTGTTTTCGCATGACGGTATTAACCCGCCTGGGCGCGGCAAGAGAGGCGGAAACCTGTAGGATAGGGGGCTGCCTTGACCGGTATTTGTTACACATCCCTTTCCTGGTGGGGAAGGGAACGCAAAGACATCTCCGTAAACGTCTGACACACGCCGGTTAAACCGTGAGGACTATAATTTGCGATTCTAGCCTTTCCAGTCCACGGACGGGCAAGGCGAAAGACATTCTTGCAAAATGCACGACCGCCGTGTGGTCATCGGCCTCTTGGCCGAGGGCGGATTTATCTCTGACGCTTCCGGACCCGGGCTGGCACCGGGGCGAAGCGGCGATTGTTGCAGGCAGCTAGTGTTGCGATCGAAACCGCTGCGGCGCCAAGCAGGATGAGTTCTATCATGGGAAAAATCTCCATCTTTGAACTTCTATCAACAGCAATTCTTGTGCCAGTCTGCGGGCTTCCCTTGCCATTTCAAATCAACCAGCTGCTCCACGAAAGGTTCCGTGGATCCAAGCTGATGTCAGCGAAACTTGCGCCAGATATGTCTCTCAAAGCCCTTCAAACAGCGCGGTCGATAGGTACCGCTCGGCAAAGGATGGGATGATGAGGACGATGTTTTTGCCCTCGAATTCTGGGCGCAGGCCCACTTCGACGGCAGCAGCGACGGCGGCGCCCGAGGAGATTCCAACTGGGATTCCCTCCAAGCGCGCGACGAGCCGCGCCGTATCGAAGGCGGTCTGATTGCCCACGGTCAAGACTTCGTCGATCAATGACCTGTCGAGGATCGCG
>PLUZ01000520.1 GCA_003162995.1 Methylocapsa sp.
CCAACGGTGAGACAGTAGCTTCGTAAGCGGTGCTACTACCCCACGCCGAGCAATTTTAGCTTTTTCAGCGGCGGCCGGTTCGTAGTTTGGCGAGCCGGCGGCTTGCGGCCTGATCGCTGGCACAATGCTTGTGAAGCGCAACGACAGCAGGCCCAATCCTATCACAGGCGGTTGCCTTTATCTTATCCATTTCGGCCTTTGGAACATCGGGCATGAGTTGTCGCCCGATGGGATGAACCGAAAAGATTGGCGCGAGAGCAGCCCTAAAACTTGAAGTCAGAATCCTTGTCCATGCTTTGTCGCGCATGCCGACCCCAAGCATGAATCCAATCGTCCAATCCTCGGCGAAGATTTGCCCTTGATCCCGCATGAAAATGGGAAGATAGGCGTGCGGGCGCTGCGCTAAAATATCCCTGACTTCGTCGTGGCGATGCAGGACCGTCCGCAGAAGCCGGTGCTGTGGCGTTCCCGGCGTTTGCAGAGGGGTTTTCCCAAAGACCTCTGGCAGCCACACGGATGGTTCCATCGCCGCGGGACCGGCTACGACAGAGGCGATCAGACCATCAATCGCGCTGATGCCCACATAATCGTTTGCGCCATCCAGGCGCAAAATCGCATCGGCTTCGTCATAGCTGAAGAGTTCGTGCGTCATGCCGCGGCCTTGTTGGTTTCCGCCTCACGCGCGGCTTTCCAGTTCCACGCCAGGAGCTCATGCAGCTGATCGTTCTTCGTGGCCCCGGAGACGATCCGCTCCAGCACATCGGTGAGCCATGTCTCCGGATCAAGCCCATTGAGTTTTGCCGTGTTGAGAAGCGAGGCCAAGATCGCCCAGGTCTCTCCGCCCCCTTCATCACCACAGAAAAGAGCATTTTTTCTGCCGAGTGCAACAGGGCGGATTGAACGCTCAACTATGTTGGTGTCTGGCTCAAGCCGCCCGTCCTCCAGGAAGAGCGTCAAGCCGGTCCAATGATTAAGCGTGTAATCGATCGCCGTTGTTAAAGGCGATTGGCGTGACAAGCCATCCTTCACCGCCAGCAACCGCGCCTTCAAGGCTTCCATCATAGGCCGTGATTCTAATTGCCGGAAAGCCCGCCGCCGCTCGGCTTCCATACCTCGGATTTTCGCCTCGATCCCATATATGACCGCAATTTGCTCGATCACCTCTTTGGCGAAAGGTGATTGAGTTGTCTTGAAAACGGCGACGAATTTACGCCTTGCGTGAGCCAGACAAAAGGCGAGTTCGATCTTGCCCGAAATGCGGCTGTCTTTCTCAATCGCCTTGTAGGCGGCATAGGCGTCGACTTGCAGGATGCCGGAGAAATCGGTGAGTTGATTGGCGATTTCCTTCTTGCCGCGGCTTGGCGCAAAGACATAAGCCACGGCCGGCGGCGCGGGGCCGTTCCATGGCCGGTCATCAACCGCATGCGCCCAAAACTGACAAATCTTCGAGCGGCCCCGTCCTGGATCGAGGACGCGAATAGGCGTCTCGTCGCAGAACAGCCGGGGATTTGCGTGCATGACCCGCAATTGAAGCTCATAAAGCCCCTTTACCCACCAGGCGAGACGCTTCATCCACCGCGCCAGGGTCTGCCGGTTGACCAGCACGCCTTGACCGGAAAGGATTTGCATTTGACGGTAGAGCGTTGAATGCCACCCGTATTTCGCCACCGCGATATGACTGACCAGCGCGGTCGAAACCATGCCGCCTTCAATCAAACGCGCCGGCGCTTTTGCCTGCACGATGGCTTCCTCGCAGGCGCGGCAAGCATATTTCGGGCGGATCGTGCGCAACACCCGCAGCACGGCGGGAACTCTATCGAGCGTCTCGCTGACATCCTCGCCAATGCGATGCAACTGGCCAGCGCAACAGGGGCATGATGTGGTTTCCGGCTCGATCACCAGATCGACGCGTGGCAAATGTTTTGGCAAGGCGCCAATGATGCGGTTGCGTTTGTTCTCCGGCTTGCCCGGCGAGCCNNATCATCAAGATCAAGCGGCAATTGCTCCGCGACGAGGATGACGCGCCTTTCCGAGCGGGAGCCAAAAATCATGCCCTTGAGCTGGGTGATCGTCGCTCGCAACCGCGCGTTCTCGGCCTCGGACGCAAGCAGCATTTCGGTCAAATGCGCAGGGTCGGATGAGAGATCTTCAGGGCGAAGCGGCATCCCAAAAGACTACAACAAAACCACTTTAAGCACGAGCCGAAAACAAGTGATTTAGCCGGTTCTCAACGGTCTTTTCACAACCTTCGCGCCGACGTTCATCCAGTCGAGTCCGGCCAACAACACGGATAATTCCGGACCTGTCAGAACCATCGCGCCATCCTGGATCTTTGGAAAAACAAAATGCCCCGCTTCAAGCCATTTCGTCACCAAAACCATGCCCGTGCCATCCCAAGCGATCAGTTTAAGCCGATCCGCCCGTTTCGACCTGAAGATGAAAATGTTGCCGCAATAAGGATTTGCGTTCAAAGCTTCTGTCACAAGCGCTACGAGGCCATGAATCCCTTTGCGAAAATCGACAGGCTGCGTGGCGATCAAAATCTTGAGATCGGAACGAACCGCTATCACGGTGCCCGCCGCAGTTCCGCCAACACAAATCTCAACGTCTCTTTGTCGGCGCGCGATGAAACTCTGATGAGTGCACCATCAATTTCGATCTCTATCATTCCGCCATGCGATAAACGCGCAGACTTTTCCTCGCTGCTTGGTTTCGGCATCGTCACCGGAACAAAAACTGGAGGAACGAAACTCGGTTGATCAGCCGCGGGCCAGGAAAGCTGAGACGCTCTGGCTTTCTTCCGCCAGTCATGCAGAACACCTCGACTCACACCATACCGGCGCGCTACCGCCGAGACCTTGGCGCCCGGTTCAAAACTTTCCGCGACAATCCGCGCACGTTCCTCGGCGCTCCAATGCCGATGCGGAGGCGTGCCACTCGTAGCCTCCGCCTCACGATGATTATTGGAACCCTCGCTTTTGCGTCGATGATTATAATTATCCATGCGCCATCCAGAGCATTATCGTCTGCTCCAAACGATAAGCCTCCTACACGCACATTGGGAAGGTGGGATTGTAGTACCGGTTAC
>PLUZ01000458.1 GCA_003162995.1 Methylocapsa sp.
GGAAGCCGGGGAATAAGCGCACCCAGGCCGGTCTGCACTCAAAAAGGGCGCCGTGAGGCGCCCTTTCCATAATGTGATCTCTGTGTGAAGAACTGGGAGCGTGCTGCGCCGGGTCATAGAGTCTTAGGATAGATTGGCGCCGGCGGGATAACGCTCCTGCGCCGCCGCCATGCCGACGAAGGCGCCCTCGCCGGCAAACGGTCCGCGACAAAATTCGCACGCCTTCACTCGGAACGAGTACGTCTCTCTGGCCTGTGGTGTATCGCGACACTCCGGCCGGCCGGTAAAGAGGGCATGACGAAATAATAGCCGGGAGGAGCGGAGGGAACGATGTGGACGTAGTTCCCGTTCGGATTTGGGTAGCCCTCCATCGCTGTAACCATATCCTCAGTCACGGACGCCAGTTGTATCGCATCGCTGTCGAATGCCAAGGCCGGGCTGGTGAAGAGAGCGGCGGAGCCGAGAAGCGCAATCTTGAGTATTTTCATGTTCCGTTTCCTTAGGTTTTGTCCCGCCGAATGGTTCTTCGTGAGCGGGTGTGACCCAGAGATAGATCCCGAAAACAAATCATTCTAATAGATTATTTATCTATATATAATCTAATAATTAGATTGGATATCGGCGGCATTTGTCCTGCCATCCCGCCCAAGCCAAAGGCTCGGTTCGCTATTCCCTACACCTGGTTTCGATCGACGAGGAGATCGCCATGACCCTTGAGCAGCTTCGCATTTTCGTTGCGGTCGCCGAGCGGCAGCACGTCACGCAGGCTGCTCGAGCGCTGAACCTCGCGCAGTCGGCGACGAGCCATGCGATAGCGGCACTGGAGACGCGGCACGACACGAAGCTCTTCAATCGCGTCGGTCGCGGCATCGAGCTGACCGAGGCCGGCCATGTTTTTCTGGCGAGCGCGAAATCTATTTTGGCGCGGGTGGAAGCCGCCGAACTCACACTGAACGAATTTGGCAGCTTGAAGCGGGGCACGCTTGCCGTGCAGGCAAGTCAGACCATCGCCAGCTATTGGCTTCCTCGCCATTTGGTTGCGTTTCGGCAAGCCTATCCGAAGATTGAGATTCGTCTCGCGATCGGTAACACGGCGCAGGTTGCGGCAGCGGTCGAAAGCGGCACGGCGGAGTTGGGCTTCGTCGAAGGCGCGGTGGAGAACGAGCATTTCGCGAGTACGCCGGTTGCGCGGGACCAACTGGTGGTGGTCGTTGGTCCGGACCATCCATGGGGCGGCCGCGATCACCTGACGCCCGGCGATCTTACGGACGGTGACTGGGTATTGCGCGAACCCGGCTCCGGGACTCGATCGGCTTTCGAGGACGACCTGTCGCAGCTCGGCATCGAGATTGGCTCGCTGCGCATTCAACTAGAGTTGCCATCCAACGAGGCGGTTCGCGCGGCCGTAGAGGCTGGCCTGGGTGCGACCGCGATTTCCGCCTCGGTCGCTGCGCCGAGCCTAGAAGCGGGCCTCTTGCAGCAGGTGGCCTTCCGTCTTCCGGAGCGCGAATTCCACGTTCTGCAGCACCGGGAGCGTTATCGCAGCCGCGCCGCAACCGCGCTGCTGAATATTACAGCGCGATCGTCTTCCGGCGGTGGCCTTAAGGCCTGAAGGCCTCCGAGGCGATGATCCAGCCTCAACCGACCGCTATGTCGTTTGCGAATGCACCGGCATAACGAGCACCAGCGCTGGCTCGTCGAGGACGATGAATTTGGGCTCAAGGATAATCGTCCGGGCGGGAACCAAACAAGTCGCGGAAAGTCTCGCGCAAAAGATTTTTCTGTACCTTGCCCATCGCATTGCGCGGCAGCTCGTCGACAAAGATTACGCGCTTAGGCAATTTGAATTTGGCTAGGTTTTTTGACAGTGCATCTTGCACAGCTTGCTCGTCTAGAGACGCGCCCGGCGCAGGCACGACGATCGCCGCCACCCCTTCGCCAAAATCTCCGTGCGGCAGGCCGATAACCGCGCTCTCGATCACGCCGGCAAGCGCGTCGATTTCGGCTTCGACTTCCTTCGGATAGACATTGAAGCCGCCGGAAATGATCAAATCCTTGGCGCGCCCGAGGATATGCACATAGCCGCTTTCGTCGATCTTGCCGAGATCGCCGGTGATGAAAAAGCCGTCGCTGCGAAATTCCGCCGCGGTCTTTTCGGGATTGCGCCAATAGCCCTTGAAAACATTTGGCCCTTTGACTTCGATGACGCCGGTTTCCGCTTGGCCCAAAATCGCGCCGGTTTCCGGTTCCGCGATACGTAACGCCACGCCCGGCAAAGGCAAACCGACGGTTCCGGCCTTGCGCTCGCCGTCATAGGGATTGGATGTGGTCATGTTGGTTTCGGTCATTCCGTAGCGTTCGAGAATGACATGTCCGGTCCGCTCGAACCAAGCGCGGTGGGTCTCTTCGAGAAGTGGCGCGGAGCCGGAAATGAAAAGCCGCATATGTGCCGTTCTCTCGCGCGACAAATTTTCGTGCCGCAAGAGTCTCGTATAAAATGTTGGAACACCCATCATCGTGGTTGCCTGCGGCATTAGTGCCAGACATTGGGTGGAATCGAATTTCGGCAGGAAGAGGATTTTGCCGCCGCTCAGAAGTAAGGTGTTGACGGCCACGAAAAGCCCATGCGTGTGATAGATGGGAAGCGCGTGCAGCAGCACGTCGGCCGGCGAGAAGCGCCAGAGCGTGGCAAGCACCTCCGCGTTCGAGGCGAGATTTCCATGAGTCAGCATGGCGCCTTTCGAGCGGCCGGTGGTGCCAGATGTATACAGGATCGCGGCAAGATCATCCGGCCCGCGCGGGGCATCCTTGAAATGGGGCACCGAGATGTCGCTTCGATCGCGCAACGAGCCTTGGCCATCGGGCCCTAGCGTTTCGAGCGATCGCACCTTTGCCCTCGCCGCGACAGGCGCCAAGCCAGCGCGCCGCGCCGGATCGCAGATAAGGATTGTGGGCTCCGCGTCACCAAGAAAATAATCGAGTTCGGCGTTTGTATAGGCAGGGTTGAGAGGGAGGAAAACCGCTCCCGCGCGGATCGCGCCGAGATAGAGCATGAGCGCCTCGGGCGATTTCTCGACCTGTACGGCGACGCGGTCGCCAGCTTCAAGTCCGAGTTCGGCGAGCGCCGAAGCATAGCGCGCGGAAAGCGCGGCCACGCCGGCATAAGTCCAGCTCACGCCTGCGGGGGTTTCGAGGAAAGTCCGGCTTTCCCGCTCGCTTATCGCATCGCGAATTTTTTGAAAAAAATGGTTCGTCATGGCGGTTTGATGGCTTCGAACTTGCATTGCATGCTCGCGCACCCATTTCTTTACATGCAGCGAGGGGGGAGCGTCAGAATGGTGTCAATCTCGCGGTGTACATGATTGCCGCTTAGGCCGGCTAATGGGGTAGGCCTTATCAGCCTGCCCGCGCGCTGGAAAGGGTCTATAGGTCTGCCTTTCGCCGGGAAGTAATTTTTAGCGAATCTAGATTACGAAGCACCGCGATTCTATTTTGGAACATTTGTAATCTACAATTCTTATCTTGTGTATTATTCAATAGTGAGTTAGAAAACCTCTGTCCATGCGTCCCTCGCCTCGTCCGCCCGGTGCCTGAATGATCGTATGTTCTTGCAATGTCCTGACCGACGCAAAAATCAGGGATATCGTTACCGGCGGGATGTGCCCGCGGACGCCAGGCGCGGTCTATAAATGTCTCGGTTGCAGTCCGAATTGCGGGCGTTGCATCGCCACCTTGAGGACGATCATCAGCGAGGCCTTGGCGGAGACGACACCGACCGGAACGTTGTGCCTGACGAACCGCGAGTTGGACGAAGAGTCACTCTGCCCGCTGTAGACAATATGCCACTATTGTCTCGCCCGCGACCATGATCAATAATCATGCGGGAAAACCCATTGATAGAGACCGTGAGCGATCGAACTTGAAGCGATCCTGGTCTAGGCTAGCCAGCCTCACCCGGCCATCTTTCTTAGGGCGGTTTATCTGCTTATAGTGCTATGTGGCAGTGCCAGGCTCTCGGCCGTCGTCGCGGCTTGGCCGGAATAAGAAACCTATCAAGGAGATCGGCATCATGAGAGGCGACGACAGAGTCCTCGACTATCTCAATCGCAGCCTGCGCAGCGAACTGACATCCATCAATCAATATTGGCTGCATTACCGCATTTTTGATAATTGGGGATTTAAGGAATTAGCGAAGAAATGGCGCGAAGAATCGATCGAGGAAATGCGCCATGCCGATCGCTTTGTCACGCGCATACTTTTTCTCGAAGGGTTTCCCAATCTNNCGCGCCCTCTATACAGAAGCCGCCGAATATTGCATCTCCGTTCATGATCGTGTTTCCAAGGAGCTCTATGACGACCTTCTCATCGACGAGGAGCATCACATCGACTTTTTGGAAACGCAGCTGGAGCTCATCAAACAACTCGGCGTACAGCTCTACAGCCAAAGCCATATCGGCGGGCTTGAAGACAGCAAATCTTGAAGACATCAAATAAAGCATTTTAGGCAGACAGAGCTTCGGGCCAGATGCCATTTTCGTGGAAGGGTGGCCGAGTGGTTTAAGGCAGCGGTCTTGAAAACCGCCGTGGGGGAAACTCCACCGTGGGTTCGAATCCCACCCCTTCCGCCAGTTCAGAACAGAACTCTCTTTCATCGGGCTGTTAAGGTTTGGTCAATGCTTCTAATTCATAGTGGAACCCTATCCAGAGCATGAAGCTAGGATCGGCATCGCGGGGACGCGCAATGATTGCGCGGTTGTCGTAGGGAAACCCGATTCCATGACCTCCGTAAGCTCCGCTCCCCCCGATGACGCTCTGGATGGTGTCGCAGCTCTTTGGCTTCGCAACAGACAACAAAACACAAGCGGACAGTACACAGCCAACGACGGCTACTTCGCTCTTGCCGCCGGGCCTCTCTTCAAACGGCAGGGCCTCGAGCGCAACCAATGACGCCCTTCTGAAGCTTTCGACAGGGGGTGGCGAGAGTATTCATCCGGTGAGCACCC
>PLUZ01000385.1 GCA_003162995.1 Methylocapsa sp.
TCAAGCGGCTTGAGCCGAGGCCGAGAGCGCCGCGCAAATGTCATCGACGATACGCTCGAGAAGATCACGATCATCGCCTTCGCCCATCACCCGGATGACCGGCTCGGTGCCAGACGCGCGGACGACGAGACGGCCGTTCTTGCCGAGTTTCTCGCGGCCGTCCTCGATTGCCGCCGCGACACTGGTGTCCGCCAAGGACCGGCCGGCCTTCAATCGCACATTCTTCAAGATCTGAGGCACAGGCTCGAAGCGGCGGCAGAGCTGGCTCACCGGCTTGTCTTCCCGCTTGACAATCGCCAAGAGCTGCAAGGCGGCAACCAGTCCATCACCGGTCGTGCAGTGGTCCAAAAGGATAATATGGCCGGATTGCTCGCCGCCGAGATTGAACCCCTGTTCGCGCATATGTTCGAGCACATAGCGGTCGCCGACGGCGGTGCGTGCGAGCGAGAGCCCAAGCCCTTCGAGATAGCGTTCGAGGCCGAGGTTCGACATCACCGTCGCGACAATGCCTGGCCGCGACAACCTTCCGTCTTCTTTCCAGCTCTGCGCGATCGCCGCCATCAGCTGGTCGCCATCGACAAGTTTACCGGTTTCGTCGACGATAATCACCCGGTCGGCATCGCCGTCGAGGGCAATGCCGATATCGGCGCGCACTTCCCGGACTTTATTGATGAGGGCGCCCGGCGCGGTAGACCCAACACTCCGGTTGATATTGAAACCGTCCGGCTCAACGCCAATCGAAATGACTTCGGCGCCCAATTCCCACAAGGCTTCCGGGGCGACCTTGTAGGCGGCGCCATTGGCGCAATCGACGACGATGCGTAAGCCATCGAGCGAAAGAGTACGCAAAAGGGTGCGCTTGGCGAATTCGATATAGCGGGCGCGATCGCCTTCTACGCGCATGGCGCGGCCGAGATCGGCTGGCTTCGATAGTTTGAGCGCGGCAGGCTGATCGAGCATCGCTTCGATTTTCGCTTCGACAGCGTCCGAAAGCTTATATCCGTCCGGGCCAAACAGCTTGATGCCATTGTCCTCGTAAGGGTTATGCGAGGCCGAGATCATGACCCCGACATCCGCTCGCATCGAATGGGTGAGCATCGCGACGGCGGGCGTCGGCATCGGTCCGAGCAACAGCACGTCGATCCCAACCGAAGTGAAGCCCGCGACCAAGGCATTTTCGATCATATAGCCGGAGAGCCGCGTATCCTTGCCGATCACCGCCCGGTGGCGATGCTCGCCGCGATGAAAAATAATCCCGGTCGCTTGCGCAACCTTCATCGCGAGTTCGGGCGTGATCTCGGCATTGGCAAGACCTCTTATGCCGTCGGTTCCAAAATGTTTCTGTGCCATCGGATATTTATCTCCAAATGCCGTTTACCAAAGCCAATGACAGGAAAATCGAATTTTCTTTCGAAACAATCTCCAACGAGGACCACCGCCCTGCACTGCGTATAAATTTAAATATGTAGCAAAAATTTCCCTATTGAATCCTTTGGGAGCTGATTATGGCAAAATCATAAAAGGGCTGACAGCTGTGTTTGCGCTGGCAACTGGCTCTGTCTTGCCTCCCGGAGCGCAAACCGGATAGCGCGGGGCGGGCAAGCTTAACCATCGCTGATACCAACTTGCCGAGGCGTGAATTCTGCGCACCGCCCGGCACGGTATTCATAATTTGCACGAATTTTGCGTCCTTTTATGGATGTGCCGCGTTATGACCGGCGGCGGGCAGATATCCAGGTTCTTCACCCATGGTATTCTCGAAGATGGCATTGCGGCTTGTGTTACGAATATTGAAAATACTATTTCTGGCCCTTGTGTCCGCTGCCGCGGTTGTCGTAACCGCGCCGCCACGCCTTGGCGCCCAGGATCTTGGCGCCGAATACAAAGATCATTCAGTCCGAAACAAGATTCACCTCGCGCAAGGATACGGACGTCCCCCTGGAGAAATTGGCGAGTCCGGCGATGCCCCCTATGCCGGGGAACAGCCGGACGGAGCGCAACTCCTCGTCCGGATCGGCCGGCTCGAAAGCCAGATGCGGCAGATCAACGGGCAGATCGAACAGATGCAGTTCGAGACCCGCAAGCTCGAGGAGCAACTCAAGAAGTTCCAGGAGGATGTCGATTTCCGCTTCCACGAAGGCGGGGCGGGTGCTCCGGCGGCCAAACCTCCCCAGAAACGCAGCGAAGCAGCCGAAACCCAAACCTTCACGGGCGCCCAGCTTGCGGCGCCAGGCGCCGCCGCGCCGCCGCCGCGCGTAAACGGGCGCGGGGACGCCTTCGATCCATCGCAAAATCCCGCCGCTCCGGGGGCTCCCCGTCAACTTGGAAACCTTGCCCCCGCGGCGAGTGCGAACCAGGGCAACCCGCGGCGTGATGAGAGCACACTGCCTGGCGCCGATCAAAACGATCCCGGTGCCCCACTCGATCTCTCCAATGGCCGCTCCCGCCCGGTGGCGCCGCCCTCCGCGGTTCCCGCGTCCACGCTCACCACGCCAGGCGGCACGGTGATCGCCGCGGTGCCCAACTCTGCGAGAGAAGAATTCGACATCGCCTTAGCCAATCTCAAGCAAAGAGGATATGAAGACGCTGAAAAAGGCTTTGTCGGGTTTCTTGAAAAGAACCCAAAAAGCAAAATGGCTCCGGACGCGATCTATTTTCTCGGCGAAAGTTTCTATCTGCGCGGCCGTCAGCGGGAGGCGGCGGAACAATATCTGAAACTATCGACCCAATATGCGGATTCGCCGCGGGCGCCGGAAGCCCTCTTGCGCCTGGGCCAGTCGCTAAACGCCCTTGGCGCCAGGGAACAAGCTTGCGCGACCTATGGCGAGATCACAAGGAAATACCCAAATGCTCCGTCCATGATCAAGGTCGGCGCCCAGCGGGAGGCCAAGCGCGCGCAATGTTGAGGGCGGCCGGCGATGGATCCTGATCCCGTCAAGCCCGGCGCTGCTCACGAGCGATTGCCAATATCCGCCAAATCCTTGCCGGACACTCCAATCAAGGCGCGGTTCTCGGCCGGGGACATCACAACACTCTTCAGGCCTTGGGAGACAGCGCGCGGCATTCTTCTCGGTGTTTCCGGCGGCCCCGATTCGGTCGCTTTGATGCTGCTCGCCGCGGAGTGGGTGCGGGGGCTTGCCGCGCCACCCCCGCTTTATGTCGCGACCGTCGACCATGGTTTGCGAAAAGAGTCACATGGCGAGGCTGAAATGGTCGCCCGCTGGGCCGCCGCGCTTGCGCTGCCCCACACAATTCTCGTCTGGGAGGGCGTCAAGCCAAGGTCCAGAGTTCAAGAGCGCGCGCGCGAGGCCCGCTACGCACTTTTATCTGAACATGCGGCGAGGATTGGTGCCGATCATATCATGACCGCGCACCACGCCGACGATCAAGCCGAAACGATTTTGTTCCGCCTGCTGCGCGGCAGCGGAATTTCTGGACTCTCCGGGATGGTAAGTTCATGCAAACGCAGTGGAATAATCCATGCCCGGCCGTTGTTGACCTGTCCCAAGGCGGAACTTGTCGCTTTATGCGAGATGAGGGCGCATCCTTTTTTTGGCGACCCTTCGAACAATGATCCTGCTTACGCCAGGACCCGGATCCGGCGCCTGAGCCTCCTTCTCGCGGAGGAAGGCCTCGACCGGCAAGCCTTGCTCCGGCTTGGGCGCCGCGCTGCCAGAGCTGATGCTGCCTTGGACGAGCGCGCCCGCGCCATTGCCGCTGAGATCAAGGCTCAGCGCGAGCCAGGAAGATTTAGGGCGAATATTTCGGCGCTGGCCAACGAACCGGAGGAGCTTCTTTTACGCTTTCTTGCCGATGAACTAAAATTGATAAGGGGAGACAAACCGCTTCGTCTCGAACGCCTCGAAGCTCTGGTGCTGGGACTTGGCCGGGCGCTGCGCGGCGGCATCGCCTACAAAGCGACCTTGGGAGGTGCGGAGCTACGCCTGCAAAGCGATCATTTTCTTGTCATCATGCGGGAAGGCACAAGGCGCCGCGGGCAGGGAACCCACCCGTAACAGAGGGAGCAGGGTCTTGACCATACTATAAGACTCCCTTGGCAATTGGAAAAACCAGGCTTACATTGGAGAATGCCCTATTGTTAACGGGTGCACTCTTAAACCAGTGATGGCCTCTGGGCCGGAACGATGTGTGGCGGGAACGAAGATGAATCCGAATTTCCGGAATTTTGCACTTTGGGTGATCATAATCCTGCTCGTCGTTGCGCTTGTGATGCTGTTTCAAAACCCTGGCCAGCGGGTGCCGTCGCAGGACANNGGACATCGCCTTCAGCCAGCTCTTGAACGAGGTTGATCAAGGCCATGTCCGCGAGGTCACGATCGCGGGCAATGAGATCACCGGCCATTTCACCGACAACCGGGCCTTCGCGACCTATGCCCCAAACGACCCGTCGCTGGTCCAGAGCCTCTATAAAAAGAATGTGTCCATCACGGCCAAGCCGCCGTCGGAAAGCACCAATTGGCTGATGACGCTGCTCGTCAACGGGCTGCCGTTGATTGCCATCATCGGGGTTTGGATCTTTTTGTCGAGGCAAATGCAGGGGGCCGGTGGCAAAGCCATGGGATTTGGCAAATCCAAGGCAAAGCTCCTGACCGAGGCGCATGGGCGGGTGACGTTTGAAGACGTCGCCGGCGTCGACGAGG
>PLUZ01000567.1:0-5358 GCA_003162995.1 Methylocapsa sp.
CCGAGCCTTCAGGGCATCGGCCATGCTGACGTGGCGTGAAGTAGTTACTGCGGCGTGAGTCTGACGGGCCAGGAGATTTGTTACGCGCTCTATTTGGTAATGTGACAGAGCCTTCCCGACGCCAAAACGCTGCGTGGCGCACGCGTGCGCCACGCCGGAATAATCGGCCGATTTATCGGGGTTAGCCGAAGCGTATACCACCGAGTGAATATAGCCCGACAACAACGACCACAAACCCAGCAGCAATGGCAATCTGGCCGATTCTTCCATACAAGCTGCCAGTAAAATATGCAGCTGCGCCGAAGACAAGGATCAGCGCAATCAGAATCATAGCGCTTTCAGTTGTGCCTTCAACAACGCCAATTTTGGCTACTATCGGGTTCACAATAGCCATCGTCTATCTCCCTCGTATTTATTTTCCGTCCTTTGAGGACTTGGTCGGCTGCGCCACATTCCCGCTTCGTCTCCAATGACACCAGTGCGCACTAGTGGAAGTGACAGATCGGCATGCTGGGTTCGTGGTCTAAAGACCCCGGCCAGGGCTCATGATGCAAGCCGGGGTCTTGATCGGACATCGTGGCCCTGGGGACGATATTGACGAGGCCCGCGTAGTCTTAAACTCGCAGCCGAAGTCGCACAATTGTGGTAAACCACAATGCAACTGGCGGCGCCGGCCATCAACCATTGCCGGGTTTGCCGTGAAGTTGCCGAGTCGTTGCCGGGCCTTTTCCAACCAGGCACCGCATAGGCCACTGATATTGCAAGGGGTTGCTGGCCAAGGGCTGTCGCACGCCCGTATCGCTCGTGATCAAATAGAAGTTCTGCATCTGAAAGGAGCGAGGCAAGCTCATTGATGGACATATTCAGCCGCAACTTCATCGGCAATACAGCGCGCCATGATTCGCCCGACTTTAGCGCTGAGGAGTGCTTCCAGCGCAATCTCGAAAGCCTCGCAATATTTATCATCAACAAAGGCAGGAGAGTGGCCGGATTCAACCGTAGCGGCGGCGCCTAATTGCTTTTCAAGTATGCGACGCGCGAGATTGCGCGCCGCGTCATACGACAATTTCGTATTCATAGCTTACATCAATTAGGATTCGATTTTGTAGGTGACAGTCCCTTTGCGCACGATTTTTACGAGGTTGAGGGCCTTCACCAGATTCCCATGGACATGACCCAATTCCGGTCGGTGACTAATAGAGAAATAAAATGGGCAACGCCGCTGTCGTGGAATTTGATGGGACGCGATATACGCTGTCTTTAATCTCGTGGGGTATTCTTAGACGCACTATGCAGGGGGCAGCAGCCAAGGCGATGATGGGTGTGCCATTCGTGCCAGGGTACGAATTAGCAGTGTGGCAGGGGGCCGCATCCACTCAAATCCTTGGCCTACTTTGCTATTTCCCGGACAAACAGACGGCCAAGGAATGGTTTACGAAAATCGAGGCGTCTATTAAAGAAGACGGCCTCGCCAATCCTTGAAATATTTTAATGGAGGATCAAACCCGCTTGTATCTCGCCCCATTCTGCCGTCTCGCAAAAGGCGCAGCCTACTAAAGGTGCGGGCGCGGCAAAAAATACCTTATATATTTTAATGGGGTATTTGGTGCCTACAAACGCCCGCACCGACTGCCTAACCTATAGATATTATTAGTATTACAAGTTTAACTTGCAATACGGAACGAGAGTAAAGAAGCGAGCGCAAAGCCGGTTCAGTGGTACACTTTGTCTCCGCGATTTATACTCTTCAAGAAAGTCGCCGACAATTCTGCGAAATTCCTCAACATGCATGTGCGCTGGCAGCGTTCCATGATGTTTAATCGCCACGCGAGCCCGATTGAATCGATTCAGTTGTTCGTGTCGCGTTAGCTTCTCACCTTTTTCGTCGAGGGCTGGCCAAATGGACAATGCCGCCGTTCATCCTGGTTTTTAAACCCTGCGCCTCAGATTTCTCTTTGTTCCACCCCACAGTTTTTTATGCTCTCCCGACAACTGACTTTCTCAGCCCTCTGAAGGAATGTGTGGGTGCTGTGAGTCTTTCGGGCCTGATGTTTAAACCGTTGACCTATACGAAAACCTGTGTTTTTTTCCTGAAAAAATGCTCAAAGGAGATTCAGGATATCGGTTCCACAACCCTACGGTAAAGATGCCAACTCGCATGCGCCAGGATAGGCACCGCGACCGCGAGCCCGACGAACAGCAGCNNCCATGGTGAAAGGGTTCGCCAGCACGGACCTAACGGAAGTCTGAACCGCCACCAGGGCCCCTACATCGCGGTCTAGAAGCAAGGGAAATGAGACGACGCTGATGCTCAGCGCCACCACAGCAAAGACAAAACCGATTGCGCTGCCCAATCCGATAAGCGTCCAGCCTTCCGGCGTGGCGAAAATAGTTGTGACAAGTGCTATGAAGGACTTTGGTGGCGCGGTTCCAAAAAGGGACATGAAAAGAGATTGGGCCGCGAATACCCAGGACACAAAAATCACAAGCAGCAACAGAGCGAGCGACAGGATCGATAAAATCGATCGCGAGCGCACCACGTCCAACACGTGCCCCCATGAGGTGTCGAGGCCAAGCTCTCGGCACCGGCTCATCTCGTACAACCCAATCCCCGCGAAGGGACCAACCAGAGCAAAACCTGCCGTTAGCGGAAAAAGCAGAGGCAAAGCATAGCCGGTGAACCACATGAGGGCGATCGGGTAAGTCAGGGCTAGAAAAACGTGGAATGTCGGCATCGCCAAGGAATCGTCGATGCCTTTGGCCAAAGAGTCTTTGAGATCCGCTAGTCCGATCTTGCGGACAGCGAGGATGACCGGGGCCGACTCTGGGCCGCGGGTCACGTGAAAATCCGGCAATGGCGCCCTCCAGAAGACAAGTGGCTGTTACGAAATCACAGTGTATGAACTCAGAACGCGGCCGGGCGTTATGCCTCGGACGGAGCTTGTCAGCCGGTGGGCACGCGGCATTCGTGTACCGCAAACCATTCGCCGCGCGCAAGGTTAAGCGGGCTTTAACCGCCCGCCGATAATTTACTCCGAGTTTTGCCGGTGCCGCTTCATAGGCATGTCCTGAGCGAGATAGCGAAGGGGATTCAGCTCATACTTGATTGGAGGCACATCCTTTAGCCGGAAAAGGTTTCGGATTCTTTTTTCGCTGATTTAGACAATGGAAGGATCAAGCGAATTGGGAGTGAGGCGAAGGCGGCAGAATCGCATGGACGACAACATCCACAACTCTTGACTACATTCCAGAACCGATTCGGGCTTTTGTAGCGCGTCGAGGCGCCGAAGTCGTGGGCCTCGGCGGGAACCACCTTGGCTCTGGCATCTTGGTCGGTCGACGATCCGAGCTTCAATCATGCGGCGTCCGGTCTGGGGCGCAATTTGCTCGGAGCGCCCGGGGCGATTGCCGCCGATCTCATCATGCAATTGCTCGGGCTGTCTTCCATCCGGCGTTTCGAACGTTTGACGGCCCGGCTTGTGCTCTGGCCGGGGTGCAGCCTGTGTTCGGCGGGACTTGCGGCCATGCTGCCGTCGATTTAAGATAATTTTGGAGGACTCTATCGGAACTACGAATGAAAAAATATATCATTCCGGGTTTGATGGCGATTGTTGCTTGTGGCGGATTCGCCTTGTCGTCTGTTGCTTTTTCCGGACTTGCCTCATCGACGGTTGAAGCGGTGATAGCCATACGAGATCACATCAAACGTAGTGTTGCCATTTTCGAAGCCCCGGTGAACCCAAGCCTGCCAAACGTACTGATTATCGGTGACAGCATATCGATTTCTTATATTTTGCCCGTGAGGAAGAGGTTGGAAGGGATCGCAAATGTGATCCGCCCCGTGGCAAATTGCGAAAGCACGCTGAGCATTCTCGAAAATCTTGACCGGTGGCTCGGTCAAACCAAATGGGCCGTGATCCATTTCAATGCCGGGCTGCATGACTTGGCGCATGTTCAGACTGAGGGAATTGCACCCGGAAAACAGACCATGGTTCCGGTCGAAAATGGCCCTCGCTGGGTTTCAATCGATACGTATCGGTCAAACCTTGAGAAGATCGTAGAGCGTCTCAAAAAGACGGGCGCAAGGCTGGTATTTGCTACAACCACGCCTGTTCCGGCTGGCGCAAAAAGCCGTGTTCCTGAAGACGTGGCGCGTTACAATGAAATTGCCCTCGCGGTGATGCGTGAGCAGGGTGTGCAGATTGACGATTTATATTCTGCTGTCGTGGAATCTGCTTACCAATACCAAAAGCCGCAAGACGTCCATTTCTATCCCGAGGGAAGCGAAATACTCGCCAACCGCGTTGCGTCGAGCATCAAAGCGCGCTTAATCGATGGCGAGCACGGTGGCCGCCGTTGACACCCGACCAAGAAAATCCGTGAGGATGCCGGCCGAGAACTCGAGATCATGACTGAAGTATTCGTTAAACGCGCGCTGGAGGCGTGAGTGGGTCGTGATATCACACTGGCCGCCACGGCGGATTTGCGCGCTCTGGCGAACCTGCAAGTCCGCATGTGCTGGGCGCAGGTCAAACGGCTCGGCATGCTGGGATGCGAGCGTTATCTTAAAGAGATTGTCCCCGACGGCCCCCTCGCGACGCCAGACTGGGAGCTGACTCAAACTTTCGACGCGGAAGTGGTCGATCTCGTCGAGGAGTCGTTTTGCACGGCCGTGGACTTGCGGCACGCGCGGGAGGAGCTGGCTCTGTTCGGGCGCTGCCGAACTGACGCGGAAGTGCTCCCTGAACCACTTGCCCGCACCAACCGTCCAAAGCGCCCTATTCGCTTCGATCTGGCTTTCGGTGCAGCAACCGATTCAACAGCCGAATGAGCCAGCCAAACCGCTGACCTCGCAATGTTTCCCGCAATACCAACTTGCGAGCGTGAACACTGCTCACCTCCGTCTGTTTTGGGCTTTCGAGGAAGAAGTACATATCCTTGTCGGCAGGCGGAACCCATTAGCCGCTCGAACTTCTGCCACTTATCTTGTTTAACCGACATATAGGCATCTGAAATGAACTCTTCGTTGGGGTAAGAATTGCTGTGGGTTCCAGAGTTACGTTGAAGGATCGCCGACTACCAGCTTCACGGCGTGCTGGAATGTACGGCAAGATTTGATCGTCTTCTGAACTCGACTTTGCGGATTTTTCCCCGCCAGCCTCAGACGCCGACCCCAAAACTTCTTGAGTCGGATGAATCGGTTGTAATTCCGTTGCGAATGTCATGATTCGCACGGGAGCGCCCGCATGTGGAAGCGCGAACATCGCCTTGCCAATGCCACCGCGGCCTTCGTTATCCGAGTGACCTGAGCGACGCCGAGTGGGTGCTGGTCGCTCCGCTCATTCCGCCGGCCCGGCG
>PLUZ01000567.1:5473-7418 GCA_003162995.1 Methylocapsa sp.
CGCCAAGGCGGCCCAAAAGGGGCTCATCGGTTGCTCCTCAGGGCTTCGATGCGGCAAGAAGGTCACGGGCCGCGAACGCCACATCCTCGTCGATACGCTCGGTCTCCTGCTCGGCGTAAGCGTTCTGCCTGCCAACATTCAAGACCGCGACGGTGCCCGCGATCTGTTGCAGCGAGCGCGGCGGCGCTTTCCTTTCATCGAACGTATTTTCGCGGACGCGGGCCGAAAATGGCAAAGATTGCCGCCGCGACAGGCTCGTGGCACCTCGAAATTGTCAAGCGATCTGATCTCCACTGCTTTGTCGTTTTGCCAAAGCGATGGATCGTCAAGCGGACATTCGCCTGGATCAGCCGCAATCGCCGTGTGATGCGCGACTTCGAATGCTATGACACGACCGTCGCTGCTTTCGTCCGTCTCGCCATGATCCGCCTCATGCTCAAACGCTTGACCAAGCCAAGCCTTTGCTCATGAAACCATTCTTCTTGGATCGGCTCTTAACACTAACGAATCTTTTGGCGATCCACGCTGTTTCGATCTGATTTGCACGGCGTTGACGCGGATTAAGAGAACTTTATCTTGTCGATCCAGCGCCGCGCTGGCGTTTCAATAAAGAAGAACGAGAAATAGCTCACCGTGAATATCGAAACGTAACAAGCAGCTACAAGTATAGTCGCATATGATGTGCTGGCATCAATAAACGTGTCGCCGATACCATTTAGCACAAAGGAGATAAATAACATATGCCACATGTATATCGAGTAAGTAAGCTGTCCAAGAGGCGCGAGGCGTCGCACCATCACAGACGGGCCACCTCGGACATCGGCCGCAACTGCAGCAATGGCAACCACATAGACGATGAGCAGGGTTACTGGCTGCGATACGCCAGACACCATTGCCACGATCAGGCCAGCGGTTAAGACTGCCAGGATGAAGCCTGGCGCAGGAAGTCGCGAAACAATGTTGCGGTTGTAGAAAAGGGCTGCACCAAAGACGAACGACGGCAACGCCCGAAGGACTGGCGACAGCTCAATCCAAGAACTGTCAAGCAAATTCCACCCATTTTGAGAGACGACTAGCGTCATCATCACGGTTAGAGTCGTGAGACCGACACCAAGTAACGCCGGAGCGCTTTTTGCGCCAATGAAAGCGACAACAGGAAAGGCAATATACATCACCATCTCTGCACTTATGGACCAGGTGACGCTATTGAATGTCCTCCCACACGATAAGAACGAATGCATAAGAAGCGCCGTCTGTGCAATGCATTCTGGCTTGAATGCCGGCGTATTGGCGCCAGAGTGATGGAGAAGCACAAACATTGACCACATTGCGATAAACGCGATCAAGGTAAGCCAATGTAGCGGGACGAGCCGACCCACTCGCCGCTGAAGAAAAGTGATATAGTCAACGACGGAATTCATCCGGTTATGATAAATGTAAGCGATAACAAACCCTGAGATGAGAAAGAACAAATCGACAAACAGCGCCATACCCGCCCTTTGTTCTCTGACCAGAAACGGGCTTTTGGTTACTGGAACCAAGAATTCATGAGAATGGTGTAAAACAATTCCCGCCGAAGCGATAAATCGCATCAGATCAAGATGAAGCAGTTCACCTGACGTGGGCCGCAGTCGAGGCAGTTTCGCAATTAAGCTCATTTTTGCCCCCGCCTCCTCCGGGCATCGGCCTTTTAAACTTTCGTCCAAAGCGGGGGCTGCAGCATCTAGCCGAGAAGCATAGATTGTCGCCATTTGAAATCCTGCGTGAGAATCGTTGAGCAGCCGGTCCCTGCTCACGACAAGTCTCACGCGGCCTCAGCGGTGGATTAATTCCGGTAACGCTGGAAGGGCCCGAAAAGTCCGACAAGAAAGTCTGGCAAAATCATTCTGCGCAAGAAAAATCATTCTGCGCAAGAGTTGTTATGGCAGGGTTCAAACAAGGGTGA
>PLUZ01000257.1 GCA_003162995.1 Methylocapsa sp.
AGGTACCGCTTCGCGATCTCGATCAGGTTGTCGATGTGCTGATCGAGGGGCGGGCTCAGCGCGTCCAGCCAATTCAGGCGGCTAAGGCGCAGCCGCAAGGCGCCGGTCGGGCGAATGTCCTCGATCCGGAACGGGATGACGATCGCGCCGGCGTCGAGCGCCGTCACGACCTCGTCGAGGACATTGGGCGAGGCGTTCGCCGCCCCGGAGAGGATCATGACGAAGAGTTTTGCCTCACCGATCGCCTCGACGATCGTCGCGCCCCAGTCCCCGAAGCCGACATCGCGCGGCGCTATCCAGCAGCGGATGCCCGCTTCCTCCAGCCGGTGGCAGACCGCGTCGGCGGCAGCCTTATCGGCGATGGTGTAGCTGATGAAGACGTCGTGGGCCACGCTGCAGCCTCGTTCGGTCCGGAGCGGTCCCGGCCAAAAGGTATCAAATGCCAAAATTCCTCAAAAGCCAAGGCCATTCGCTTTGTGCCCGGGCAGCTTCTTTTGACGCGGCGCGCGTGCCGGGCAGCAACGAATGGAAAACTATCATCGCCGGGATTGCCGAGCCTGCCGGGACCGGNNTCCTATTTGTGCCAACTCGGATTGACCCGCAGACGGCTGCGTGAAAGCTCTTCGGGGTCGAGTTCGCCGCTATGGTCGACGTCGAGACGGTCGAACTCTTCGGCCATGAAGTGCATGAATTCGGCTTTCGACACGCGCCCGTTCCGATCCGTGTCCATCAGGCGCAGTAATTGCTGGACTTGTTGTTCGCCCAAGATAAGGGCATGGGTGCTCGCTCCATATGCGGCGTAAGACGCGGTTAATGCCGCAATAGAAATGGCGAAATAGGTGACGAGTTTTCCCGTTTTGGTCATTGTTGCCTCCCTAGTGCGGTATTTAACCGCAGTCCAATATTAAAATAGGCGACGCTTATGACGATACAAGCGCGATCTTGATCCAAACAGCAATGCGCTCGCAGGCCGGGCGCCCCGAAGTGGCGGCGATTTTGGCTGGCACGTCTTCGGGAACGGTGATCTTGACACGAACGGTCTTTGCGACGAACTGCAACATTGCGCGCCATTGAGCCCGTTTCGACGATCCGGCGCGCAAGCTCGAAGCAAGCTTACTCTGCGATGCCTTCATTTGCGATCGGCTCGAACATGGCAAGCCGGGATTGCGGAATGTCCGCGTTCGATACGATCATTTTGCTAGCCGGTCAGCGAGAACAACCGCTACTTGCGTCTATTCTGCAAAATCATAATCCGCACTTGACCGCACGCTCCGTTTTGACTTTGAGCGATGTGAGGGCGCTTGAACCAGAATTGCTCCGGCGCGCACGGCTCGTCGCCTTCACGACGGATGTGATCGTCCCGCCGGACATCCTCGATCACCTTGGGTTTGGCGCCTATAATTTTCATCCAGGGCCTCCTCACTTTCCCGGCTGGGCTCCCGCCCTTTTCGCCGTCCACCATCATGCAACAGAATTTGGTGTCACCGCACACGTGATGGCCGAACGGGTGGACGAAGGGCCGATTGTCGGGGTCGAGCTCTTTCGCATTCCATCGGACATCGATCTCCACAGTCTTGAGGAGTTGGCATGCGTTCGTCTTGCGCATTTGTTCTGGCAGCTGGCGAAATTGCTTGCGACACAAATCGAACCGCTTCCGGAACTTCCGATACGATGGAGTGGTAAAAAGAATTCCCGGCGCAGCTATGCCGCCCTGTGCGGCATCTCTCCAAACTCCTCAAAGGTAGAGATGGACGAAGGAGGAAAGCTCGCACCCTAGCGAAGTTGGCGGACGCCTCGTTGGGCTCGTAGTCAATTGTCCTGGGCTGCGTTGAGGCTCCGGCCGGCTGGAGCCTATTTGCTCGCTTCGTTCACCTTCACGCGTCCCAGAGCCCGATGATGGTGTCAATTCTCCCCGTGGCGAGCATTCGCCCTTCCGGCGAAAACTCGACGGACTCGACGTCATTGGCGCCACATGGGTCAAATCCCCCCCTCTCCATGCGCCAAGCTCGCGCGCATGATATTAAAAGAGGCGCCGGTTTTTTGGACAAGATCATACGGGAAAAAACCGCTAGAGAAGACCGGAGCGCTTCAAACTGAAGCAATCCTGGTCGAGGTGAAAAGACAGCATGCCCGAAGGCCTCCGCCGCGCTGCCGGCGCGCTGATATCCGTTTCCGACAAGACCGGCCTTATTGATTTCGCGCGCGGTCTCGCTGGGTTTGGCATTGAGCTTGTGTCAACCGGCGGCACCCGCAAGGCGCTGGCCCACGCCGGTCTTCCGGTCCGCGATGTCTCCGATGTCACCGGCTTTCCGGAACTCATGGATGGGCGAGTGAAAACGCTGCACCCGAAAATTCATGGCGGGCTTCTGGCAATACGGGAAAACCCGGAACATGAGGCGGCGATGCTGGCGCATGGCATCGCGCCGATCGATCTCTTGGTTGTGAATCTTTATCCGTTCGAGGCAACGATCGGCAGCGGTGCTTCCTTCACCGATTGTATCGAAAATATCGATATCGGCGGCCCGGCGATGATCCGCGCCGCAGCCAAGAATTATAACGATGTCGCGGTTGTCGTGGAGTGCGGCGATTACCCAAGGCTCCTTGCCGAATTGACGGCGCATGGCGGCGCCACGAGCAAGGCGTTGCGCCAGGAACTCGCGCAAAAGGCTTTCGCGCGCACCGCCGTCTATGATTCGGCGATCTCGAATTGGCTTGCACTTCAAATGGATCTTGCCGCCCCGCCCTACCTGGCTTTCGGCGGCAAGCTTGCCGCAAGCCTGCGCTATGGAGAGAACCCGCATCAGAGCGCCGCCTTCTATACGTCGGGAGAGCAACGGCGCGGCGTCGCGACCGCGCGGCAGGTGCAGGGCAAGGAGCTTTCCTACAACAATGTCAACGATACCGACGCGGCCTTCGAGCTCATCGCCGAATTCGATCCCGCGCGGAGCGCTGCTTGTGCGATCATCAAGCACGCCAATCCTTGCGGCGTCGCCGAAGCGGCCACTCTGACTGAGGCCTATGAGCGCGCCCTGCGTTGTGATCCGGTGTCGGCATTCGGCGGTATCATAGCCTTGAACCGCACGCTCGATGCGGGAGCCGCCGCCGGGATCGTCAAGATTTTCACCGAAGTCATTATCGCGCCTGACGCCGACGAAGAAGCCATGGCGCTTGTCGCGGCCAAGAAAAACTTGCGTTTGCTGTTAACCGGCGGCCTGCCGGACCCTCGCGCGGAAGGTTTGACGTTTCGCACCGTGGCGGGCGGCTTTCTCGCGCAAAGCCGCGACAATGCAAATGTGGACGATATGGATTTGCGCGTCGTCAGCAAGCGGGCGCCGGACGCGCGGGAATGGCAGGATCTCAAATTCGCTTTCCGGGTTGCCAAGCATGTGAAATCGAACGCCATCGTCTATGCCAAGGACGGCGCGACGGTCGGTATTGGCGCGGGGCAGATGAGCCGTGTTGACTCCGCCAGAATCGCGGCGATCAAAGCCACCGATGCCGCAAGAGCCGCTGGCCTGCCGCAAAGTCTTGCGCAAGGATCTGTCGTCGCCTCGGATGCGTTTTTCCCCTTCGCAGACGGCCTACTGGCCGCCGCGGAAGCAGGCGCGACGGCGGTCATTCAACCTGGCGGATCGGTGCATGACAGCGATGTCATCAAGGCTGCCGACGACAAAGGCCTCGCGATGGTGTTAACCGGCATGCGGCATTTCCGCCATTAGGCCGGGAGCGTTCCAAGCTTGACCGCTCGCGGCCCTATTCATCTGATTTCTATAGTGATCTTATCCAAAACTCAGCAACTTTGCTGCCGATCATGCGCACGGCCATGGTCACGTCAACGTGAGCAGCTCACGGTCTTAAACAGTGCCTTCCCGCACATTATTTTATCCAAAAAGGACGAAACTCTTTCTCATACAGTCTGTAACCAACAAGTGATTAAACACAAGCGGGCAATCATCTCCTGTTCATCTCGTCCCGCCATAGTGAGTCCAAAATCACGGCGCTTATCGTGAATTAAGATTCGGGAAACGTCCTGGCATTAAAGTCAAACTTATAGTCGGAGTGAAAATCGTGCTTATCAGTTCCACCGGCGCCATCGAAGGCGGCCGTGTTCTCTATACGATCGGGAAGATCGAGGCTGCCTCTTCCTGGCATCCGGAAGGCGGCGCGCCCCTCCAAGATAATTGGCGGGAACTCATTTTGCGCGATCTCATTCGCAAGGCGGAAGATATCGACGCCGACGCCATTATAGGACTCGATTATCAAAATGACGGGGCCATCCGGAACGCCGAGACCGGGGTGAAACTCAAACGCATCGTCGCCACCGGTCTCGCGGTCAAGCTGTCCTGCGCGGCCTAATAGCAAGTCTCATTGTTTGTGCCTCTTATCATCATGCCCGGCCTTGCGCCGGGCATTGAATGACGGCAAGCGGATGGTGAGATGGCTGGGTCAATCCTCGAGCCGCGCATTGCATCAGTGCGGTACTCCGGCATCATGAACCGACTGAGTCAAGACATCGATCTCGTCACCAAAATGCTCACGCGTGACCGGATCGACCACGGCAACCGGCGCCGTGACGACAAGGCTCGCCGCCTGGCCAACCGAGGCCGCCGCTCCAGTGGTTGCTTGCACGATTCTTTCGCCGAGCCCAACCCGCGATTCAGTCAGGGTCTGGCCGCTATCGATGCTGCGGCCGATGAGTTCGACGATTTCTGGATTTTCGGCGAATGTCCCATGATTTAATGAGTCCCCCGAGTGGAACGTGGTCAGATCGATGACATTAATCTTATCACTGGCAAGGTCGCTCTTGTAGGGCTCGATGTCCGGATTGATCTCGCCTAGTCTTGGGGCGCCCCAAACCTTCTGTGAAGCCGCAAGCGCACGGTCATTCTCCGATACAAACAAGGTAAAATTCGGCTTCTGTGGTCCCATCGTCCTGATTTGCTCGCGTGCGACATCGAAATCGACATCTGGTGCCGCAAGTATGACGTTGCGTATTTTTGGCGCGATCTTGCCATCCCTGATTGCCATCTGACGCAGGGCTTCGAGCGTCACCCAATTGCCCATCGAATGCGCGAGCACGGTCACTTCTCCGACTTGGGGATTTTTCGAAAGCCAGCGCAGAAGGTCTTCGAGTGAGTCGCGGGAGTAATTCGCGCTTTCGCGGTCGTAACCATAAGCAAAAACGCTGCCCTTTGATGGCCAAGTGAAGAGGACTGGTGTGACGTTGGCCCTCGAATCGTGAATAAACTGCGCGAAGCGGAAAACCGCGTCTTCAAAGCGGTTGTTGAACCCATGCACGAAGACGAGCACCTGACGTTTGGGCGCATTTTTGACAAGCCGTGAGAATGTGGCGATTGCCTGCGGCCGGTCGATAATGTCGGCTTTAAGGGTTACGAAATCCGTCGCAGGATTGCCGGGAATTTGCTGTGGCCATTGAACGTCGCCGATTTTGCGGGAACCGTCGGGGGGAATAGAAACGATGATGTCGGCGAAGCTCGGCGTCACATTGCGCCCGCCGGAAAACATTTCCGCCGGCGAATCCGCGCGCGTACGTGTGGTTGCAACCACCATTTCGACCTGGCTGGTGCCGGGTGCGGTCGCGGCGACAGGTTCGAGAAAGCCATGTGGGGAAGCGCAGCCGGCGAGGCCAAGAACCGTTATGGCAATGGCCAGCCGGTGACTGCACTCCCGCAAGCTTGTTTGCCATAGCGATGGCATGAAACGACGCATGACCCACTCGATTAAATACCGCTGCCGGCGAGGCAACGATACCGGGCCTCAATCGTCAATCGAAATGGCTTGCGCGCGGCGTTGCCGGGCAAGGTTAAAATCCCGTAAATCCTATTGAAATCAATTATCTATCGAACAAGGCCGGGTTTTGCTTCGTACCCTGGCCTGCATTTTCCAGGGAAGGGTTGCCTATTTGTCACAGATGCGGGGCGCCTGCGTCTGTCGTGCAAATGCTCTAGGCGCTGCGGCGCGTGAGGGCGCTCAGGACATCAGGCTCGACTTCCTCCGTCCAGACTCTGAAGGTCTTTAAGCTGTGCGGACCGAAAGAAGTCGCGAGCGGAATATCGGTCGCGTCACGGCCGCGCGCGACGGTGATGCGTCCGATGCGGGGCATGTTATGGCGCGCGTCGAATGTGAACCAGCGCCCATCGAGAAAGACTTCGAACCAAGCATTGTAATCCATCGGAGCCGGATCCGGCGGCACACCGATATCGCCTAGAAACCCATTGGCGTAACGCGCCGGAATATTCATGCAGCGGCAGAAAGCGACGGCGAGATGCGCGAAATCGCGGCAAACGCCCACACGCTCCTGATAGGATTCATATGCGGTGCGGGTGGCACGCGCATGATGATAGCCGAAATCCAGATGGTTGCAGACGAAGTCGCAAATCGCTTGAACCCGGCGCCAGCCGCGAGGTGTCGACCCGAACAATTGCCAGGCAATATCGGAAAGCTTATCGGTTTCGCAATAGCGGCTGCCGAGTGTATAAATCAATGTGTCGTTCGGCAATCTTTCGACCGCGATCTCTTCGGCGTCGAGCTTGACAGGGTCAGGCCGGCCGCTATCCTCAAGGATAGCGTCGCGGAAAATCGTCAGATCGCCCGGCGGCGCGATTAAGCGGCGGACACTATTGCCGAATGTGTCGAGATAAACCTCAGACGCAATCGCCGGAGTGGTTTCGAACGGCGTCTCGAACCTTATATTTTGCGCATGATCATGATGCGCATCGAGCAGGCAAACCATTAAGGACGGCTGTGCGCAATTGAATGTCAATTCATAGCCGAATCTGATGAGCATGATTCGAATTCCAGTTGGGTTGCCTGACGCTCCCGCTCACAGCATGCGTTGGCGGGGACGGCTCGCGCGCTAAACCTCAAACCCTGCAAAACTTGCAGCGCAAAACTTGGCCGGCCGTTTCCGCGCTGCCCAGAGTCAATTCGCGATTAGGAAACCCGCTGGAGCCGCTGTTGGTTCCGTTCCCATGAGGCGGCCGAGGCTCAGCCCCTGTAGGCGACGAGCAGCGCACCGCAGCCGATCAGGACGATGCCGAGCCAGTTGGAAGCCGTGAGCCGCTCGCCCAAAAACGCAACGCCGAACACCGCGACAAGGACGATCGAAAGTTTGTCGACCGGAGCGACGCGGGCGGCGTCGCCGATTTTCAGCGCCCGGAAATAGCAAAGCCAGGACGCCCCCGTCGCAAGGCCGGAGAGGGCCAGAAAAACATAAGTGCGCATCGAAATCGACGCGAGCGGCTGATACTGTCTGGTGACTGCGAGAATCACCGCAAGGACGATGGCAATGATGATCGTGCGCAGAAAAGTCGCGAGATCGGAATTGATGTTCGCGACGCCGATTTTGGCGAAAATCGCGGTCAGCGCGGCGAATATCGCCGACAGCAGCGCCCAGTAAAACCAGGAATCGGACCAAGTCCTCAAGCTACTCCGCCTTCCGCCGCGGCAAGCAAAGCCGCCTGATGATGGGTGACGAGGGCATCGATCACTTCATCCAGCGCTTCGCCGATCATGACCTTGTCGAGCTTGTACAGCGTGAGATGGATCCGGTGGTCGGTCAACCGGCCTTGCGGAAAATTATAGGTGCGAATGCGTTCGGAGCGATCCCCGGAACCGACCTGGGCCCGCCGGTCGGCGGCGCGCTCGGCGTCGAGCCTCTCGCGTTGCGCCTCAAAGATGCGGGATCGCAGCAACATCATGGCGCGGGCGCGGTTCTTGTGCTGCGAACGTTCGTCCTGCACAAAGACAATTGTATTTGTCGGCAAATGGGTAATGCGCACAGCGGATTCGGTCTTGTTGACATGCTGGCCGCCGGCGCCTTGCGCGCGCATCGTATCGATCTTCAGATCCGCTTCATTAATATCGACATCCACATCCTCGGCTTCGGGCAAAACCGCGACGGTTGCCGCCGAAGTATGGACGCGGCCCTGGGTTTCGGTTTCCGGCACCCGTTGCACCCGATGCGTTCCGGACTCGAATTTCAACCGTGCGAAGACACCGCGCCCCGCGATTTCAGCGATGATTTCCTTGTAACCCCCCGATGTTCCCTCACTCGCCGACAAAATCTCGACGCGCCAGCCCTTCAACTCGGCATAGCGCTGATACATCCGGAACAAATCGCCGGCGAAAAGCGCCGCCTCATCGCCGCCGGTTCCAGCGCGAATTTCGAGAATGGCATTTTTTTCATCCGCCGCGTCCTTTGGCAGAAGTGCGACCTTGAGGTCCTGTTCGAGTTCAAGAAGCCTTGCACGGACCGCCCTTAACTCTTCCTCGGCGAGGCCGCGCAGCTCGGCTTCGGTCGCCGGATTTGCCAGCATGGCCTCGAGTCCTTCGGCTTCCTCGGCTTGCCCGCGAAAATCCTGAATGGCCTTGGCGACAGCCTCGATGCCGGCGAGTTCCCGCGACAAGGCCACATAGGCCGAAGCCTCGGGCGCTCCGGCAAGGCGCGCCAAGATTTCCGCGTGACGGCGCAAGATGAGATCGAGCTGGTCTTGCGGCAATTGGGGTAACACGACGGTCTCTTAGGTCGGGATGAAAAACAGGGTGATGATTAAAAGGGATGCTGCGGGCCCCTACTAGAGAACCCGGCCGCCAGGCAGAAGACATCCGGTTTGCCGGATTGAGATCAGCGCCAGCAAGATGCCGGAGCATGGCCCCAAAGCCAATGGTCAGGACTCCATGGGTCTCATTTAGGAGGGATTTAACCAGGCGGCAAGCGTGCAGCGCCTCTCCGGGCACGCTTGAGAGGGGCCAAGCGCACCAATGGTAAACACCAATTAATTATTTTGCGAGGATCTTAGTAATAAGAGGTTCATCATATAATACTGATGATTGACAATATTCTTTACGTCACTGTTACGCTGCGGTACTCATCATATCACGGCATTTTTAAGGCTGCTTTGTGGCAGCTTGAGGGTAACAGGGGGTGTAAATGGGAGAAGTGACTTCGATCCAGATGGCAAGGCGACAGGCGGTCAACGACCGGACCGAAACCGAAATGGAGAAATTGCTCGGCCAGGCCCGGTTCAAGCTCATCGAAACGGGAACCCGCAACCGCCTCATTCACACCCCGCGCGGCAACAAACGATCCCGCGCGCTCCCCATCATGGGCAATGTATCGGATCAGGTCTTCGCCAACCTTGTCCGTGAAAACAAGCCGCTCCACTTTCTGGCAACGCAAGAAATCGCCGACATACAGCGCGAAGCGGCACGTCTGAAGGCACCGCGTCTGGTGACCCCAAAGACAAGCTACCGGAACGGTTTGCAGACATCGCTCTCGCCCGAGCTTTTGCATAAGCGGCTTCACGCCATCCATCGCGACGCCAAGACCGCCGAGGAAGAGCGCGGCGTCAATATCCTTTTTCTCGCCCTCGGATTCCTGCGCTGGTACGAGGATGAAAAATCCGACCTGCCGCGTGAAGCGCCGCTGATCCTGCTCCCCGTCTCCCTCGTTCGCGATGTCAAGCACTCGACATTCGATGTCAAACTCCGCGAGGACGACATCGCGACCAATCAGGCTTTGCAGGAGCGGCTGCGCGGCGATTTCGGTCTCGCCCTTCCCGATATTCCAGAAACGGATGACTGGCTGCCATCGGACTATTTCGATGCCATCGTTACCGCCATAGCCACCAAGCGGCGGTGGTCGATCGACGCCAATGCGATCGAGCTTGGTTTCTATTCCTTCTCGAAGCTCCTGATGGTGCGTGATCTTGAACCCGGCAATTGGCCGGATAACACCCTCGTCTCGCATCCGCTCTTGCGCGGACTTTTATGCGAAGGCTTCACGGCGGAGCCTCCGATCCTGCCCGAGGCCGCAAGGCTCGACGAAATCTTAAATCCAATCGATCTCATTCATGTTGTCGATGCGGACTCTTCGCAAACCCGTGTCATCGAAACCGTTCGGGCGGGACGCAACCTCGTTGTCCAAGGCCCGCCCGGGACCGGCAAATCGCAAACGATCACGAATATCATCGCGGCTGCCGTGCATGACGGCCAATCGGTTCTGTTCGTAGCCGAGAAAATGGCCGCTCTGACCGTCGTCCACGAGCGGCTGCAGGCGGCAGGTCTCGACGACATCTGTCTCGAACTCCATAGCCAGGCGGCAAGCAAGCGCCTCGTTGCCGAACGGCTAGATCACACCTTGCAGGCGGCCGCCTGCTTGCCCGAGACGGACGAGACAGCAAGGCAACTGACCGCGGCGCGTGACCGCTTGAACCAGGTCTCGAAATGCCTCCACGCTGAGATCGGCGATACCGCAATGACGCCTTATCAAGCGCTTTCGATTCAAATCGCGGCTGCGGCGCGCGGGTTTACCCCGGATGCGCGCCTGGTCGAGGAAGCGGCGCATTGGACTGGCAAGGAATTCGCCGAAAACGCACGGCTGGTCGAGCGGCTCGCCGGCCTCACGGAAAGCGTCGGACCACTCAATAGCCATCTTTATTTCGGGGTGCGGCGGATCGCCCTGCAGCCGGCCGATTTCCAGCGCCAAATTCCGCGGCTCCAAGCGCTTGCCGACAAAGCGGCATCGCTCGCTGGCTACGCCACCATGATCACAAATTATTTCGGCCTCTCCCCAGATCCCTCCTTGGCGGGCGTCAAGACTCTCATCGCGATTTTCAAGACCGTAACGAATTTACCGCGTGGAAGTGAAAACATCGCCGCCGCGATCGCCATGTCTCCTTCGCCGCGCCGGATCGCCGAAGCCGCCGCTCTCGGCGCCAAATGGCAGCAACAGCAGGCACCCTATCTTAACACTTTCCATCCAGCTGCGTGGACCGCGCCGGTCGCAAAGCTTCGTGCGCCGATTGCCAAGGGCGTGGCATTCTGGCACGCCCGGGCGGGCAAAGCCTACCGGGAAGCGGGCCGTTCGCTCGCGAGCCTTTTGTCGATGCCTTTGCCGAAGCGGCCGGCCGACCGCCTCGCCTTGGTCGACGCCCTGCTCGCAAGCCAGGCGTTGCGGGCCAAACTTGCCGCCGAGGCCGGGTTCCTGGCGAGCTTGCTCGGTGATGCCTGGCAGGGAAAAAGGACTGTTTTCCACTTGATCAGCGAGGTTGCAAGGACAGTCGAGGACCTCGCCGCCTTCGATCCGCATCTCAACAGCGAGCGCGTCCTCGGGATTGCCCGCGATGGCACCGCCGCGACACATGGCGATCACCTCGAAGCCAGCCTCGACGAGGTGGTTAATCTTCTCGCGGAGGCGATAAAATTTCTCGACCTCGACATCGCGGCAATTTTTCAAACCAATTCCCTTGCAATGATTGATCTCCACCGGTTGAGCGAGCGGGCCGCCCGATGGGCCGGAAACCCGGACCGTTTCGAGGAATGGGCAAGGCTCGCCAAAGCCGACCGGGAGATGCGCGCCAACGGACCCGCCCGGATCGCCAGCGCGCTTGCCTCGGGAGGGCTCGATCCCAATAACGCTCTCTTGGAAATCGAAACCGCCTTTGCCGAAGCCTGCTGGAAAAAAGCCATCGCCGAGGATCCCGGGCTTGCAAGCTTCGATGGCGACCAGCAGAACGCGCTGGTTGCGCGATTCATCGGCCTCGAGGAGAGATCGCGCGAGGCCACAACACGTGGCGTTCGGGCGCGGCACCGGGCGGCGATCCCCCGCGGCGCCCAAGGCGGCATGGGCGTGATACGCGCCGAAATCGCCCGTAAGCGCGGCCACATGCCGCTGCGCAAGCTGATGAAAACGGCGGGGAACACCATTCAGAAGATCAAGCCGGTCTTTCTCATGAGCCCGGTCACCGTCGCCCAATATCTCCCGCCGGGTTCTGTCGATTTCGATCTCCTTGTTATCGACGAAGCAAGTCAAGTACGCCCGGAAGATGCCTTGGGTCTCATCGCGCGCTGCCGGCGAATCGTTGTCGTGGGCGACAAAAAGCAACTGCCGCCAACGAATTTTTTCGATCGCATGATCGCCGACGAAATTGATTCCGGAGAAGGCGAAGACATGGCGGTCCGGCATTCGGATGGCGCCGCTCCGATTACCGATCTCGAAAGCATTTTGTCCTTGTGCGAGGCACGCGGTCTCGAAAGCCAAATGCTGCGTTGGCACTACCGCTCGCGGCATCCATCCCTGATTGAAGTCTCCAACGCGGAATTTTACCATCGTCTGGTGATGCCCCCAGCACCTGTCACGGAGCGCGCGGCCAAGGGCCTCATCAGAGGTGGCTCGGTTTGTTT
>PLUZ01000059.1 GCA_003162995.1 Methylocapsa sp.
ACTCAGCGTCAGCGGGGCCATCATAATGCGGGGTATCGTCTTCTTTCGCATCGCGCTCGACCACTTCGCTGCCCCGCGCGCGCTTCATCAGCGAAGACAACTCGCGGCCGCATGGATCGCTCTCGATGCACCTTGTAAACGCCTTCTCGACTGTCTCACCGTCACGCCTGATGTCGTCCGCGCGCAAATGAATCAGCTCCATAAATTGGTGCTTTTTGAAATCGTCAAGATGGCCATCCGCCGCCATTTTGCGAACCGTTTCAAAGTCGTCCTCGGCAGTCTCCGCGCCGTACGTTTCACTCTTCATAATCAATGCCCTTGCGTGTTTTTGAGCTGGCTTCCGCACAGCGCTGATTTCATCGATAATAATCTTTTTCAAAATGGCCATTAGATCGACATCTCCTGCAAACGCTTTACCACCTCCGGCCATTGGCCTGGCGCTACGGAAAACCCTCCTAGGCCATCCCCATCCACACCAACAACTTCGGCAACGACCACATAACCAGGCTATAATTCGCGGCGCAGTGCATCAAGACTGGCGTGTTTGTGGCGCACGATTCTACCCGACGGACAGCGGACATCATAAAATCTATTCTTCTCAGCCTGCGGCCTGTTGCGCGCGCGCCAAATCAAGCTGTTTCTTTACGTCCTTGATCTGCCCCTCGAGGCTCCGAACCAATCTCGCATCGGCCTCTTCGCTTTTGTTAAGCGGACCCAAAGCGCCAAGCGCTTTATTGTCGCGATGTAACTCAGCTTGCGCGGATACACGGCGAATCTCGTTCAACGTGTCTAACCGGCGCGTGCGTGCCTTTTCGAGCTCGATACCGAGATTCTCTAAATGTTTTTCATGAAATGCTATGTTCATTTTCGTACCCTACTTTAAACCTGTAAATTGTATCACAAATCACGGTATTTCGCGCGCTACATTTTCACGCGGCGCAAGCTTTCCACAACATTGCGAACACGGGGCTTCATGTCGGTAGCCCCACGCGCATCTTGAATTGATACTCAGGCTCGCCATTGCGGCGCATCGTGACAACATCGCCTTGCCGAACGCCGCAAAGTCCGAATACATTCCGAATTACGATAACCGGCGGTATCACCACATCGCGCGCAGCAACAGTAGGCAGCGCAATAACTGGCGCATCCGGTGTTTCACCGCCCGGCTTACCAAACGATTGATAACCATAGCCAGCAGCCGCAGCGCCCGAAGTCATACCGCAATGAGGAGGATGCCAGCCCATATCATGGCCTCCAATAATTGTAGCCGGCAACCTGGCCAGCGCCGTCAACCATCGCCATTATCTCACTGCGACCAGGACCGGCAGTCGGCGGATGAAAGTTAAGTGGAACCGGCTCAGTAGCAGCCATCACCAAAACACCCGATACAGCGTTACAAATATCGTCATGTGCATTCGGCGGATGCTCAACCGAATCCTTCCCGGTCGGTTGGGTCTTGCGCACGAGATTCGTGAACTGCAAAACCATCGCCGGATTGTCCAGCAACTCAACCCGCCGCGAATTAATCAGCGGCAACATAGCCAAGTAAATCTCACTGCGAACCGGCGCAGACTGTCGATACACGATGCCATGCCGCGCAAACGCCTCAACGGGCCACAGTTTCGCATAATGGTCGCCGGTTACAGTCGTGACCCCGTAGCTTTTCAGCAGCGCTGAATACTCGACCACAACGCTTTCAGGCGACCCATGCCGACCACGAACAGCATCAAGGATCAACACTTCATCGTGACGATGCGCAATCGCCACAGTGAACGCATCCTTGCCACCACCAGACGGATCGATGAAACCGAAATAGTTGACGCCAACCACCGAAGCACGCTCGCGAATGCCAGGCGACACGCACGCCTCAATCGCCTCACGGGAAATGAAGCCCTCGATGTCATCACGCCACTCAGCAAGGTATTCAGCACCCGCAGCCGCTCGATCCTTTTTCAGCTCGCGGTCGATCAGTTCCTGGCTAAACGTGGGATTCATCGTGCGGGTCGGCGACACCCAACACAGAGCCTCGCCAGTGTCATTGCCATGGTATTCCGACCAGCCGTCGTAAAGCACGCCCCGCTTGGCATACGGGGTCGAACCAAACCAAACAGCAGCACGCCGTCCAAGCCAAACCGGCCTAACGATGGTGCGATAGCGTGCATAATTTCAAAATCTGGGTTTGCGCTCTCGTCACTGCGAAGGAAGGCAACCTCGTCGATCAGTGCCACGCATATCGACCTGCCGCGAATGCTGCGATAGTTGGGAACGCCAGTCTCGACCACGACACCGGTGCTCAACTCAACGCTATTCGACGTCTGGTTGACTACCAACCGGCGCAGAACAGGGGACGCCTCCAGGATGCCGACGATGTAGGACAAATCAATCTTGGCCTGCTCACGTGTCGGCGCAATCAACAGCACGACTGGCTTGCCACCGGGAGCCAGCTTGGCAGACCAATCCCTGAAGCAGGCCAAATAGGTCGCGATCAGCGCAAGAACGAAGCTTTTGCCCGCCCCGCGCCCACAAATCAGGTAGGCCGTCTGAAACGCCTCATTAGGCAAGGTCTGGCGAGCCGTGCACTGGCGGAAGAGATCAGCGCCGGTATCCAAAAGCGGCAAGCCAAAGAAGCTCGCCAGAAACGCTTTCCAGGCCTCCCAACTGGCAGGATCGCCAATCAAGGACGAACCCAGCAACTCAGGTGCGGCTAGGGCCTCAAGGATGCTGATGCTGCGAAGACGGGGCGCTATGGCACGGGTCGGCTTAGCCATCGCCACCACCATGCCTTTGCAGCCGTGTCTCGACCCGCCGCTTGGTCACGCTGTCGAGCACGCGGTCGAGGTCATCATCAAGCGGCCGGGCACGGCGGCCAAGGCCTAACGTCTCGGCGAGCCTGCGCTGGCGGTCAATCAAAATGCCCAAGTTGTTCAAATCCACCGGCATATCACGCACGAGATTGGCCTCTAGCGCTTCGGCGGCCACAGCTACGGCAGCATGTCTACGGATAAGCTGGCGTTCAAGCTCGCTTATGTGGTCCTGGCCACCAAGATCGCTCGTGACGCTGTCGATTAAATCGCGATATCGCCGCGCCGTCAGGGTGCGTTGGTCGAGACCCGCAATCGAAAATAAGCGCACGCCGTTGGTCACGGCGGACCTGTGGCAGCGCTTGGTTCCAGCTGGTGGCGAGTTATCTGGTATATTTTCAATACTAAGGAACATAACAGAACTACCAACAGACGCAAGCGGGATTTAGCCGAACACGCAAGCCGCGCCGGCCCAAATCAGCCCGCGGACTGTTTGCTTTATGGCTGGTTTGCAAACAGTTGCAGACGAGCGCTAGAGTTGGAGTTCACCCCAAACCGGGCCTAGCCAGCTATCGTAAAACAAACAGTTGCCTCGCGGCGCCAGCCATTGATATTGCTTGAAAGCAAAGGAACATCGCTACAGCGATGGGCACTGCGTAAGTTTTTTAACCGCCGCCCCCCAACGGGCGCAGGAGGATGGTAAAATGCTACACCACCACATCAATGCGCTAGACATCGAGCGGCTAGACGGGCTGTCTAGCGCCGAGCTTGAAGCGCATCTGGCGGACATCGAGAGTCGCATCGCCCACCTTTGGGCGCAGCTCCAAGAGAGCCAAGCGCTAGCTGAGGAGATAAGCAAGCGGGTTGGCGACCGCCGGCTAGCAGCCGAACAACCGGAGACTAAAAATGACTAAGGCAGAAACCATTATCCCTGCTTGGGAACATCAGCAGGCTGAGCCTGAGCTGCACCTGGAAAAATGTGTGGCGATTGCGGAAGCAGCGTTAGGCATTCCCTCGACTTCCCAACACCCTATCAGCCTAAGCGTTGCAAGGGGAATTCGATAAGGTTGTTTCCTTTCATTAGCGATTATTGCCAATATTTAGCATCCCCATTTTGGGGAAGACGAGGATCGGTTGCGTTCTCGGCCTCGACGGATTGCCGCAATTTGGTGATGCGTTCACCAGCCCACAAGGTTTCGCAGAGGAGGGCCATATGGAGCTCGTCGTCGGTGATGTGGATGACGAGGGGTTGATGCGCCATGAGGGCTGCAATAAGCGCGTTGCGTACCTCGTCTGCGCTTTCTACACCGCGTCCAATGTTGATTCCATCGGCGCGGAATCCGCGACCTTTTTCGGATGTTGCAACTGTGAAGTAAGGCTCGTCCCGGCCGATTGGATCATTTTCCGGCAACGGATAGACAATCGGGCCGATGACGACGTTTGTGTCATCTGTCCTGTCGAGGAGGTATTCGGCCATTTTGGCGTAGACATCTCTGCCGGAGAACACATCGCCGTCTTTCAGTATTTTGCGTTTGGTTTTCGCTGCGCCCATGCCTAATACCTTCTATCGTTCGGCGGGTGAGACCAATAATATATAAGATACATCACCATTGTCCCCCCCAAATGGTCTCTACGTACATCACCATTGTCCCTCTACGTACATCACCATTGTCCCCCCCATAGGATCACGATTGTACCCTAGGGAATGTTTTTTAATGGCACAGCTCAAGTACCTTTCAAATGAAACCTTAGCAACGGCCGGTCTGGCGATTTTGCCTTGCGAACAAATGGAATTACGTTTGGCGCCTGTCTGGCTAGTATTTCGTCGCTGGGTATGACGCAATAGGTTTTGGGCCGCGTGCGCCGGCCATCCTGGTAGCTCGCCCGCGCCACGACAATGACGCCAGCCTTGATTAGCTCGTAACGTGCTATGTTGGTGGCGCATTCGCTTATGCCTATCTGCGCCGCAAGGGTTGGCATGGAGATGCAGACAAGCCCTTTATCGTCCGCAAGAGAGGCCAGCTCCGCCTGCACTCGTTTTGCCGTAGAAGATAACTTCTGGGGCTTTTGTCCCATCGTCATAGCTTCACCTCCATTTTGGTAAGAAGAGCTCCTTTCCAACTTTCCCGTTTTGGTTTTTTAGGCGTAGGGGTCACATTTGCCGCCTCCCATGTCGCTGGTTCATCTGTCGTGCCTAGGAAGGTCAGACGATAGAGGTTCGGCGCATTATACTGGCCGCGCGGCCTCGGTGCCGATGTCACGGCCAGCAATCCGGCATCGGTGAGTTCGCGATGAGCCCCAGGCATTAGGCGGATACCAACGCCGTGCCCCTTAAATTGCTCATACGAAACACGCAGCTTTCCATTCCCCTCGGACTTATGGCGTTGGTTCTCGATAAGCAGGCGGTCCATAACGCGCCGGGCATTAATTGATAGATTACACCATGCCGGGCTTTCCATGACTTCCACGGGCACCCAAACGAAGGTTCGATTAGCCGCTTTTATATAGCCGTCATCCTTCCGATACATCGTGATTTCGTACAAAGTAGGTGGCAACAAATCCGGGTTTGTGCCTATACCCTGTTTGAACGCGATTAGCCCCATCGCCGCTAATTTATCTTTTGACGCGGCAACGTATCTCCGATGCGTTATGCCGGCCCGCAGAAACCCGCCGAAGGATATTTCCAGATCTCCGTTGCTTCTTTGGAAATAGCGGAAATGCTGGCACATCAGCGCGTCAAGCATTCGCCGATCATTCACAGACAGGCTGTGCCATCGCTCTCCATCCATGACATCAATTGGGATCTTTACCCATGGCTTATCCTTTGGCGGTGCAATCCAGCGCTGCTGAATCTTGCTGAGGCGGCTATCCCGGGTTTTGCGATTGGGTTTAACCATTGGCCGCCCTCGCTCTGCGTTTGAGCCACGCTGGCCGGCGCCGCACGGTCCGCGCAGCCGGTGCACCCATGGCGCACAAGTTTGCGGCCATTTGTTCGAGCCAAAGCCGGTCGCCGGGTGAGATTGCCCGCGTTGATTTGAACATGCAGACAAGATCGTGGAGCCGCTTTTTTTCGGCAAAAACGAAAATGTCGTAGGCTCTGTCCCTGACGGAATCGATAAGCTGCCAGTCGGCACGGAGCGCATCTGTCATGGTGCCTGCCGGTCTGGTCGAGCGTCGATCAGAAAAGCGCCAACAGGCTCGCTTCGGCCCTGCCATGATCCTTTTTTCGGCCAAATCGATCCGACGCCGGCCAGGTCCGCAACGCTAGACCGCGCGACAGTTCTTTATCGGCGGGCAGTCTGAAATGCCGTTTCCACGTCACCGGCGCCACAAGATGCGTCGGCACTTTGAGCGCGGCCAAGATGCCCTGCACAGTTCCAAAGGCTTGGCCGAATTTGAACATCGACGAGACGCCCTGGCCCGGCATCGCACCTACTCGCTCCAGGACTGCTAGGTTTGGGCGCATCTGCTCAATGCGCTGGGAGAGACTCACGGCATCGATCGCGCAAGCGACGATCGGCACATCCTCCGCAATGATTATGTGGGGTTCGGAAGGCCAGTAGAAGGCGACCGCCCCACTAAGGCCAGGGTCGATTCCGCAAATGCACTGGACGCTCATTGGCGGCCTCCAGTCGAACTGGAAGCAGGGCTGTCCGGGAGGTCGCCTTCGCGAAGCCGCTGAAGTTCTCGCGCTGACCAGGAAATAGAGCGCCAGTACGCCTGCGCCGTGCGGAGGCCGTAGATCAGGCCAGCATCGTTCGGGATATGACCCATCGCGACCGCTGCCTGAAGTGTCGCAATCATCGGGCCAATAGTCTCGACAATATCCTCTCGCAAGAGTCCAATTTTCGCTTGCGTTACAGCGTGGGATTTGGTATTAAGTTTGCCATCAGCTGCATTGGTAAAATCTTCGCAAGATCCACCCTCGCCGGTGGGTTTTTGCATATCTGAGACGGTCATTATATTTGGTTCCCATCGCGCTTATCTCCCCTGGCTGCCGGGAGGTGAACGGGATGGGGTTAAGCGCGGGCGCTCAGAGCTTGTTGCAGCAGAGACCGCTTGTAATTGTCGACAGATCTCTGTGTATAGAAAGTCCGCATATTAATTTTTACTGGTTGCGGAAATAGCGGGTCTTTCTTTGCCAGATTGACGACTGTCCTAGGGCAAACGCCAAGGTCTTCTGCTAACCGCTTGCGCGGTATGAGCGCGCCTATCGGTTCATTAATTTGGGTGTCCATAACAAGTTTCCTTTTCCAATATGGTATGAAAAGGAAAGCACATTCGCCGCGCAACTTCGATAAAATATTTGTCATGCTCACCCTATCCACAGCCCCACGCACGTAAAACGGTGTGTTTCGGCGCGTCGCTGTTCGGCGCCACGCTTAATCAACTTTTGTTCATTGCCTCGACATGCTGCGCCCATGCATCCATCGCCGTGCGCTTTTCATCGGCAAAGCTGTGGCGCTGATAGACGCCAACGATACCGGCGAAGCTGCCTGAAACGTGGTTCAAGAGCTTTTCGATGACGGGCAGATTGATGCCCAACTTTGCCATTCCCGTTNNTCGTGCATTACCCATGGCGCCGTCCCGGCTGGCATGAGCGCATCGATCCGGCGCTTAGTGAGATAGAACGCGCGCATTGGATTGCGGCCATTCACCGAGAACACAAAATCGCAACCAACGATGCGCGGGCAATCGGTCAGGATATCGACGGCCGAATCAGGTAGTGGAATCGTATGCTCTATGCCGTTCTTGGCGCGCGCGCCCGGCAGGGTCCAGACCCGCGCATCGAGGTCGAGTTCCTTCCACGTCATGGCCGCAACTTCATTGCGACGCTGGCCGGTCAGGATCAGCAGATGCATGAACCCGGAATAGGGCCACTCCAGGCCGCCAGAGGCTCGCCAGCAGGCGGCAAGCTCAATATCGCACAGAACCCTATCCCGCGCCACTTCGACCGTCGGCGCCTTTATTCCGGCGATTGGCGAGACGTCCATAATCCCGCGTTGAACCGCGAAATTGGCCATGCACTTCAGTAGGGACAAGGTACGATTAGCCGAAACGGGCGCGCCGCGGTCCACTATCCCGTCCAGGAATTTGATGACGTCATGCCGCTTAATTTCGGATAGCCGCTTGCCGCGAAAGGCCGGAACGATTCCTTTA
>PLUZ01000534.1:0-4096 GCA_003162995.1 Methylocapsa sp.
CGATCGGTAAGCTCTTGATAGTGATCGCGGGGCTTATGGGGAGCGCCGGAACGAGGAGCGTATTTGGCGTTGGCCATTTCAGTGTTCCTTCTTCATGATTTGCGGAATGACAAATGGCCCCGGCATCCCGGCGCGGGGTGCAAAGGTGTGCGGAGCGCAGCACCGGAGCTGAGTGTAGACGCGCTTTCAGCGCGCGAACCAGCGAGGAGCCGCCCTTTGGCGCGGCGTGGTGGGATGCCGTAGCGCCTATTGCCGTCTCTTCTTGGTTTTGGTTATGCGTATGGATTGTTTGGATTAGAGAAGCTGGTAGTGTTTGTGCTTGACGTTGCTGATGCGGTAGAGGCCGCTGGAGCCGTGGGGGCGGTAGAGGACTGTCCGGTGGTTGCGGGGATTGGCGGCGACATCGAATCGGTCGAGGCGCTGTCCATTGGAGAAAGAAAGCGGAGTGTCGAAGATGATCGTCTGGCCGGCGCGTGGTGTCGGTTTGGCGCACCGGGTGCGCCGCTCGGCGGCATTGTCGCGGCAGCGTGCCCGCCATTCTTCCGCGTATTGGTGATCATGATCAGTGGGGCTCAGGAGATCGAGAATGGCGTCCGGGCAGTCGCATTCGCATGGACCCATTGGGACTGACATGTCCTTGTAACCGCATATGTAACCTTCACGGTCGCGCGGGTTGTAGTCAACGAGGCAGACGGCGCCCCACACCTCGCGTTTATCGGTGGCTGCGACGACCTGTTCGACTGCCGCGTAATAGACCCGCATTTTGACAAGGGCGGATCGTAAGACCATCGATGTGACGGTGGGACGCTGGCAGGTGAATTGTGCATTGAGATATTGGCGGGGGCCAGAATGCCCGCTAAGCCTGAGCCATTAGTTCCCGATAGCCACCGGCACGATTTCGAACGGAAGATGCGGCGGACCTTTGTCTTTCGCATCGAAGAGATGCGACAGTTGACCTTCGGCGACCCAAGCCGTGCCGCCTACCTTCGCAACGGCGGTCGGCTCTCTGAGCCCATCCTTGAGAGTCTCGACGGCGACCTTATCGCCATTCACGGTGACGCGATCGAGCGAGCCGCTGCCCTCTGCCATCAGGAAGCTATTTCCGCTGAGCTGCCGTAGGCCGTCCGGCAGTTTGAGCGGGCGCGACGTTTCAAGCTTTGTGACGGCGCCTGGCATACCGCCCTTGACCTCGACACGGAAGAATCCGCCGCCGTTGAAGGTATTGACGTAGATATTGCCATCGCCGCCAATGGCAATCCCATCTAAGCCAGCTCCTCTAGGAGGTTGAAACGGTCGATCTTCGAGCCAAACTTCGAGAGCTTTTCTGCCTGGTTTCAGTTGCAGGATTTGTGGCGTGAGGGAATTCGTGACGTATACCGTTCCGTCGCTGGCAACGGTCATGTCATTGCAGATGTTCGCTTTGCCGGGGAATTGCGCGCTGATCTTGCCGTCGCCCGTCGCCAGATCGAAGCCCATAAGGTGATTGCCTGTCGCAGAACCTGGGCCAGCGACGCCCAGACTCGACACATCATTCGAACAGACCCATAGGGTGTTTGACGTGGCGTCGGCAAAGACTCCAAACGTCGAGCGGCTTTCGAAGGCTCCCGGCGCGATCCACGCCTCGGCTTTCGATGCGCCGGGTTTGACCCGGGCGATGCCGCCCGAGGCAAGGCTGCTCAGATACAAGGTGCCGTCTGGGCCAGCCGTGATGCTTTCCGTGAAGGCGCGATCGCCAGGAACTTCAATGGCCTTAAGCTCTTCGGCGTCCAGTCGGCGGTCGAATACAGTGAGGATTATGGCTATTACGAGTGGTGCGCTGAGCCATCGAGCTTTCTGCATGTCATTCAATCCATTCTGTCGGCATTATGATTGGACTAGAACTGCGACAGGCTTTTGAAAGCCAAGGCAATGCACCGCTCCGACAACGTCGACTGCGCCGTTGGCAAGCAACCGACTGATAGCAGGTCACGGGGAGAAGGCGTAGTGACCTGCTGCCCTGTGGAGTATTCGATGGGCTGCTTCGCAATCCCAGCCAGCTACGCCGCCCGCGCTGGCCTCAAGGCCGTCAATGCACTAACATTCAAAGTGGACCAAACATTGGGGATGGTCACGTGTGAAGGCCCTTCGCAGCTAAACCGCCACCATCAAGGCAGAACCTTAGTCCATCCAACGGCACCATGGTAACGAGGAACTCACATCGAATCATCCAGCCTCGGTCCCCGGCCAACGCACCCTTGCTGTCCTAACGTGAGCCCGAAACGCTAATGGGATGACTATGTCGACGCAATCAATCATCGACACGCGACGCTACCAAATGTTTCCCAAGCTGGAGCCAGAGGAGATCAAGCGCGTGCGACGGTTTGGCGAGGTCCGGTCCTATGACATGGGCGAGGCGCTGGCTAAGGTTGGCGAAGTGGGCCATGGGTTAACTGTCGTTTTGGCCGGCACGGTCAACATCACTCAGCACGACGAATCGGGGCGCCGCGAGCCAATCGTCACCCATGGACCTGGCTCGTTTATGGGCGAACTGGCTCAGCTGGCGGGCCGGCCGGCTCTGGTGGACGCTTACGCGCAAGAACCAGTGGTGGCCGTGATCATCCCGCCGGAGCGGCTCCGGGCGCTGCTTGTGGCGGAGGCGGAACTCGGCGAGCGGATCATGCGCGCCTTAATCTTGCGTCGCGTCGGCCTGCTCGAGACGGGAGCCGGCGGCCCGGTTATAGTTGGCCGTGCCGAGAACGGCGATGTGATTCGGCTCGAAGGCTTTCTCTCACGCAATGGGCATCCGCATCAGAGGCTCAACCCCGATACCGATACCGATACAGAGGCGAAGGCGCTGGTCGAACGCTTCCAGGTCGACCCCGGTCAGTTGCCGATTGTGCTTTGCCCGGGTGGACAATTGCTGCGCAATCCTAGTGAGACCGAGCTCGCCCGTTGTATTGGGCTTGTAGGACCGATCGATCCGGATCGAGTCTACGATGTAGCCGTTGTGGGAGCGGGGCCGGCGGGCCTCGCCACCGCGGTCTATGCTGCATCCGAAGGGCTTTCCGTCTTGGTGCTTGACTGCCGGGCGTTCGGCGGCCAGGCCGGTGCCTCGGCGCGGATCGAGAACTACCTAGGCTTTCCAACGGGGATCACCGGCATGGCCCTGATGGCGCGCGCCTACAACCAGGCGCAGAAGTTTGGAGTCGAGATGGCGATTCCAGATGAGGTGATGGGCCTGCAGGCCCGGGACAATCCGGACGAAGACCGCTTTGTCCTGAGATTGTCTGGTGAGGAACGCGTCAGCGCCCGCTCGGTCGTAATCGCCAGCGGAGCCCGTTATCGCCGGCTTGAGGTCGATACCTGGAAGCGTTTGAGGCGTCGAGCGTGCACTATTGGGCATCGCCTTTGGAGGGGAAGCTGTGCGCGGGGCAGGAAGTGGCTCTGGTGGGCGGCGGCAATTCTGCAGGCCAAGCGGTGGTTTATCTAGCGGGCCAAGCCACAAAGGTCTGGCTGCTGGTGCGCGGATCGGAGCTGGAGTCGAGCATGTCACGCTACCTCGTAGACCGCATCGCGGGACTCCCCAATGTGGAGGTGGTAACCCAGACACATATCAGCGGCCTGGAAGGCGAAGACGGCATGTTGGACGCGGTTCGATGGCGTCATGGCAAGTCGAAGGAGGAAGTGCGGCGGCCAATTCGTCACCTATTCCTCTTCATTGGAGCCGAGCCGAACACGACGTGGCTATCCGGATCCGGCGTAGCGCTGGACGCGAAGGGGTTTGTGTTGACCGGCGGAGACGACGGCCGCCGTCCGCTAGAGACCAGCCGCCGGGGTATCTTCGCCATCGGGGATGTCCGGTCGAATTCTGTCAAGCGTGTCGCCGCGGCTGTCGGCGAGGGCGCGCAGGTTGTGGCAATTCTGCATGCCTTTTTGGCTGGGGCCAACCAGACGCCGGCCGCAACCGCTTAGAGAGACTTGGCTCATGATGAGACTGCTAACAGCGTTAGGAGCGACAAATGACTAGGATCGTCTATGAGGTCGTCGAACATGATGGTGGCTGGGCTTATCGGGTTAATGGGGTGTTCTCCGAAACCTTCTCGTCCCATGACCTGGC
>PLUZ01000534.1:4112-5976 GCA_003162995.1 Methylocapsa sp.
GAATCTCGGACGCCGAGAATCAAGGGTGGCCGATGGAGGATCAACTGCGCTCCGCATAGGTGCGAGATGGTGCATGATCGCGGCACCGATCTATCCGCAGAGCGTCGGACCGGAAAGGATGGGGACGAGATGGTTGACCAGCATCTGGAAATGATTCGCGATGTAACTCCGAGTGCGGACGGCTGCGAGGATTGCCTGAGAATCGGCTCGAAGTGGGTGCATTTGCGTCTGTGCCTGACCTGCGGGCACGTCGGCTGCTGTGACTCCTCGCCGCATCGGCACGCGAGGATGCATTTCCACGAAAGTGGGCATCCGATCATCCAATCATTCGAGCCAGGCGAGGCTTGGCGCTGGTGCTATGTGCACGAAGCGGAGGTCTAATGTAGGCGGTTGTCGCCCCGACAGCGGTCATCCGTTCCTCCAGGGCCTTGGCGACGAACTCCGAGTCATTGTCGGAACGAATGTGCTCCGGGACGCCACGCAAGAGGAAGAGATCGGAGAGCATGTCGATGACATCGATGGATTTCAGCTTTCGGTCGATTCCAGTGGTTCGACTTCGAATCAGCGAATGACTGCTCCTGGCGATCTGAGACCAATTTCGAACTGGCTTGCCACGCACTGGCACGCTAGCCTCGCGCGATATGGCGCGCAGTCGCATTTTATCTGACAACAACTGCGCGCGGTCGCATTTCTTTTGGTAGACTCAACCGCGGTATCTGGCAAACTGAAAGCAAACTCAAATAAAATCATAGGGGTTAGTCGCATTATATCTTGCAACAGACAGTCGGTTGCCAAAAATAAGGCGACTCTGCCAGATAAAATGCGACTGGCGAAATTAACTTCGCCAAATATCATGCGACTGGCAAAGAAGCTTGCAACGAAGACGTCAACTTCGAACTTATCGTGATTTGCCTTGTTGTGTTGTCTTACGAAGGCATATGAGACATCTTCGACCTTCATGCTGCTCAATGCCGCGGCCGCAAGCGGACGTTCACTCCTCGGATGCACCTGCCCATCAGCGCCTCGTCGGCGGACACATCAAATTGTGAGCGTTTGGCTGAGCTCTTTCATTCTCTGTTGGCTACGAGCGACGGCGATGGTCCGTCGTAGTTGGCCCATGTGCCTGAGGCAGATCCCCGTAGCTCGCGGAGGAATCCGCCTCTAGGGCGTTGCGGCTCCGTAGCGCGACGTGCATCGTTCAGCCATTCCAGCTTCTGCTGGGGCGGACGTAGGATGTCGAACAACCAGAGGCTAGCATGCGTGCCGAATTCGACGCAGATGCGCAGACGNNACGCACGAATGCGGCGGATGAGCAAGATTGGTCAGAACGTATTCAACGCCGCCAAAGACCATTGTCGATCCTGATACGATTGCGATCGAGACGCCATTCAGAACCGGAATGATAACTTGGTCGAATAGAGGAGTCACAAGCGGAATATAAATAAGATCCCGATTGGCCTTGTGCACGACCAGGACCCGGTCAGGGGAGTATACGAGATGCGCCTTTGGCTTTCTGTGAAAAGCGAATGCGGACGTTGAGCTTAGAAAAAGGGCGGCTGACAGGCCAAGTGCGACGATCTTCTTCATATGGTTTCCTCTTGAGGTCCCTGTAAGCAGGTCCGGCCGGCGCCGAACAATGCGGAGCGTCGCGACCGGCGAGAGATGCGGTGTTCGGTAATCGCCGCCTAAATTTCGTTCAACCGTTATTGTTACACTTCAGGCTGCGGACACGCCTTATTAGCTGGAGGCCGCTAGAGTGGCCAAAATTGGACGCGAACAATCAAATTCAACGACATAATAGATTTCGGCTGCGTTCGGTGGCTGAATTTGTCAATGAGGACCAAAGAGGTGGCTCGGTTTGTTT
>PLUZ01000185.1:0-2774 GCA_003162995.1 Methylocapsa sp.
AGCTCGAAACATCTTAATCTCTGATATTTGGAATGATTGATACCATGATTAATCTATTTCGTCAGTTTTCGTCCTTCGTTGTGGTCGGCTTCATTGCCACCGGCGTCCAATTTGCACTTTTGATAGGGCTCGTTGAATTGGCGGGGATTCCAGCGGTGGCGGCCGCGTTGATCGGATATGGATCGGGCGGCCTGGTTTCTTACAGCCTAAACCGCCGCCATGTTTTCCGGTCGAATGCACCCCATCAAGCCACGGTTGCGAGGTTCACGCTCGTCGCCGCTGTGGGCTTCGGGCTCACCTATTTGTTTATGTCGCTGCTGGTCAATGGGGCCGGAATTCCATACCTTTTGGCACAGGTTGCGACAACCGGGATCATCATGTTTTGGAGCTTCGCCGCGCACAAAATGTGGACCTTTTCGCCATACAGAGATGCGCAATAAAGCGTTTGCCCATCTCTCCGGCGCTCAAGGCCACCGCGCGAGGGGCGGCAGCGATGACAAGATCGCCTCGACATTGCCGCCCGTCTTCAGGCCGAAAATTGTCCCGCGATCGTAAATAAGGTTGAATTCGGCATAGCGGCCACGCCGCACGAGCTGTTCGTCGCGATCGGCCTCTGTCCAGGATAGCGCGAAATTGCGGCGCACGATCTCCGGATAGATGCTCAAGAAACCCATCCCAACGGCACGTGTAAACGCGAAGAGCGCATCGAAATTGGCTTCGTCGCTGTCAGGGCAATCGAGATAATCGTAAAAAATGCCGCCTATACCGCGTGGCTCGTTGCGATGCTTCAAATAGAAATAATCGTCGCACCATTGCTTGAATTTCGGATAATCGGCGACTTTGGCATGACTGTCGCAAGCCGCCCGCATGGCGGCATGGAAGTCACGCGCGTCCGGATCGGTTTGGACGCGCCTTTTGTCGAGCATGGGCGTGAGATCGGCGCCGCCGCCGAACCACGCCTTGGTGGTTGCGACAAAGCGCGTGTTCATATGAACGGTCGGAACATTTGAGTTCCAAGGATGCGCAATGAGCGAGATTCCAGAAGCCCAAAATCTGGGATCGGCTTCGGCGCCAGGGATTTGCGCGGCGAATTCCGCCGGAAAAGTTCCGAAGACCGTCGAGGTGTGAACAGCCATTTTCTCGAACACGCGGCCAATGAGGATGGCGGTTCGGCCACCGCCGCCATCACCGCCGGCGTGATCGGCCCTTTTCCACGGTTTCGTCACGAAACGTCCCGGCGCCATTCCTGGCGCGGCGAAGGGACCCTTTGCATCCTCCTCAAGACGTTCGAAGGCCGCGATGATTTTGTCCTGCAGCTGCTCGAACCAGGCGCGGGTCTCGCTTTTGCGGCGTTCGGCTGCATCGGACCGTTCGGCTACATCAGACATTGTCATTCTACTGCTTCCAAGGCCCTAGAGAACGGCACAGCGAGTTAAGTTGTTAAGAGCTTCCCTTCTTCGCCTAGTCCTAGCTCAGTGAAAGTCATTGAGGCAAATCAATTGGGCTCATGACGCTCCTTTTCCGCAGGGTCAAGATCTTGAGCCGGGGACTTTAGCGTTTTATCGAGTGCCTTGCCGATATTATAAACCAGCGCTGTCTTGACGTTGTATCCTAATTCCGTGAGCGTCATTTCATAACACCACACCGGGTCACCAATTTCCCAGCTCTTTCCTGCTTTGGCCTGCTTCTCCTTTACTCGCGTAAAGATTTCGTGGCTCTCTTTCATCTTCGCAAGACTCTGTTCCCTCAATTTAGTATCGACTGCGTAATATTCGTCCATTTTGGAATTCGCGGACTTGTATTCGCAAAGGTCTGGGGGGCGATTATCATAATATTGACCAACATACATCAACCGGCTTACGCCCTTTGAGTCGAGCTTCTGGATCGCGGGGAAGACGGGGCTCTGACTGTCAGTCGCCACGGATTGCTGCAAAAGCGCGTCGTTCACATTGGTTTCATTTAAATCGACCTCGAAACCAGGTCCCTTTAATTTGCTCACTGTCTCTGTCGTGAGAATTTTTTCTATTGCTTTGTAAATATCCGGGAAAGTCCATATGATGAGCACAAGAACAACGAGGCCGAAAGCGACTTGCAACGTGGCTTTGATTGTCTCCAAGACATTTGACATCGCACCCTCCCTCAACGATCGCAGCAAGATAGCAGCTTAGACGCCATCTTTCGCGCGCCGCTTGGCCGTGGGGAAGACGTCATTTCATGGCAAGGCGCGGCGTGCTCGAGTTACTCTTGAATATGGCCCCCAACGTCTTGACGAGTGCTGTCTTTACGTTGAACCCTTGCTCGGTGAGTGTCATTTGATAACAGGAGATGGGCAGGCCATTTTCTGGATCTTCCCCTTCTTTTTTGACTTGTTTATAGGCCGCCGGATCCGGTTTGATTTCGACGAGACCGATTTTGTTCAGTTGGCGGTCGATTTCGAGATAGTGCTTGACCTTGGCGGAGGGCCTGCTGAATTCGCAAGAATTCGCCAAGGTGCCGACGTACATGAGCCGATCGACCTCATCGGGTTTGAGGGCGCGGAGCGCTTCTTGCACCTTGTCCTGGATCGCGGGGTCGTCCACCCCCTCCGTTTCGAGCTGCGCGGCGATTTGCTGCTGGCTAAAGAACCCATCGACCTCGGCCCCAAAAGCCGAAACTTTGAAATGGTCAAGGTTGATGGACTGAGCATCCGAGAGAAGCGATTCGTAAACGCCGTTGAGTTCCCGGAAATGGTAACAGAAGATCAGGAAGAGCAGCGAAAAAAGGCTGATCATCAT
>PLUZ01000185.1:2849-5434 GCA_003162995.1 Methylocapsa sp.
GGGGCCACATTGCCAAAAAAGACAAGTTGTGCAACTCTGGCTGCCAATTCCCCGGTCATCTGGGGAATGCCGGACGAGTCGGCTAGCTATTCATTTAAGATACCGGCTTCGAGCGGGTTAAAAAAATTGTTTTCCGAATAGCAACTGCGGGGCGACGCAAACGCATTTAGATGGAAGCTAGATGGAAGCGGAGGGCTGAAAATGGCTGATGATATCGAAAAGACGCAGCATCAGAAACAGCAAATCCAAGATGAACTGAAAGCTGCGGGCGTATCGCGCCGCAGCTTTATCGACCGTATCAAGTCTCTCGGTCTCGGCTTCGGCGCTGCCGTTGCTTTGGGCGTCGAAGGCGCCGAAGCACGCACCGCTCCCGACACCTCTGTGAATCTCACCTCCACCAATCCGGTGTTAGATTCGATCATCAACGAAGCCGGCAAGCAGGAAGGCCAGAAGGAGCCGGGCGAGAAAAGAATCCAGGAGGCGTGGTATCGCCGCTTCTACCGGCGTTTCTATGGGCGCGGTTTCCGCGGCGGCTATCGCCGCTTCTACCGCCGCTGGTAGCTCTGCACGGGTCCGATCTTGGCGCGGCGGAGGGCTGGATGGGCCGCCGCCGCGTAACGTTTGGACCTACTGCCGCGAAATCGTTCCGATGCTGCTCAGGGTCCCGGCTGAATTCGGCCGTCGGGGGCTCATCCACCCCAACGCAGCGCGATAAAGTCGAGGGGCGAGATGACGATGAGTGGCGTCAGCGAGTCTTATGCCAGCTTTGATTCCGCATCGGCGGACGTGCCGATCTTCACCTTCGTTCTCGTCAAGCTCGCCTCGCGCTGCAACATTGATTGCACCTATTGCTATTGGTTTCGCGACGCCGAGGTCTACAAGAAGCCGCCGGTCCTGACGGTCGAGGCCGAGGACGCATTTTGCCAAAAGCTCGAAGAGCACATCAGGAGTTTCGAGCTCGAATATTTCATGGTCGTGTTTCACGGCGGCGAGCCGCTGCTCTTCCCCAAGCGCCGCTTCATCACTTTGCAGGACAAGCTCCGCGCGATTGAAAAGCGCACCGGCTGCGTCATTCAGCGAGGCGTCACCACGAATGCGATCCTAATCGATCGCGAATGGACAGAGATCTTCAAGACCTACGAGGTTTTACCCAGCGTCAGCATCGACGGGCCGGCCGAGATTCACGATCAGGTCCGCGTCGATTTCAAAGGCAAGGGAACGCATGCCGCGACATTGCGGGGCATGGAGCTTTTGCGCGCCGCCGGCATCCAGCCGGGCATCATATCGGTCTGCAATCCGGCCAGCGATCCCGTTCAACTCCTCGCCTATATGGTTGATGAACTCGGCATCAAGGAATTCGACATCCTGCCACCGGATGCCAAACATGGCGACGATCCGCCACCGATCGATACCTATTTCATCAAGCTTTTCGATGTCTGGTACGACACTTATGCCGCGCGTGGCGTGAGGATCAGCACGCTCGATGCGATGATCCGCGGCTTGAGCGGGCATTTATCGATTTGCGACACGATAGGTCTTGGGCGGGTCGATACGGTGACCTTGATGACCGACGGGACCTTGGAGCCGCTCGATGTGTTGCGCATCGCCGGGGATGGCAGCACGGCGACGCAGTCGAGCGTCTTTGCCAATAGATTACAAGACGTGCAGGAGGATCCGCGCTGGCTCGCGGCGTTCAAGGCGAGCCTCGCCTTGCCGGAGGTCTGCCGGAAGTGCGAATTCTTGGATGCCTGCGGCGGCGGCCATCTGGCGCAGCGGTGGTCCACCGAGCGGCAATATGACAATCCGAGCGTCTATTGCGAAAGCTGGAAGGCTATTTTCAGTCACATCTGGAAACGAATTGCGCCGACACTCGTCGTCGATTTGGAACCTGTTTCTGTGCGGCAGGACAACTAGCATCTGTTTATCCAGGAGATCACTGGCCGCCGAGATGGTCGTCCAAAGTCGAGGTCNNGCCACCATTGCCGCCGCGACAGCGACATTTAGCGATCGCATCGGCGGCTTCAGGGGAATGACAAGACGGGCATCGGCGGATTCGTAAACGTCCGTTGGCACACCGGCCGACTCGCGGCCGAGGAGCAGGATATCGCCAGGGAGATAGCGGAAAGCCGTATAGGGAAGGCTCGCCTTGGTCGAAAGCAGCAGAAGCCGGCGCCCACTGGCGCGGCGCCAAATGTCGAAAGCGGCCCAATGGGGATAGCGGGCGATCTCGACATGGGCAAGGTAATCCATGCCGGCCCGGCGGAAATGCTTGTCGCTCGTCAAGAAACCGGCGGGTTCGATAATCGCGGCGGCAAGCCCGAGACAGGCGCACATCCGCAAAATCGTGCCTGCGTTTTGCGGGATGTCCGGCTGATAGAGCGCCACGGTCAAAGGTGCTTCTCGGTGAGGCTGCATGTCTCTATCGCTGTCATCCTGAGTGACGATGAACGCCAATAGTATCGTCACAATCCCATGGTTTCATGAGCTTTTCCGGATTTTGCATGAAACTAGCAAGCTGGGGCATTGAGGCATGGCTATTGCTTCCGTGCCAGCGCTCGATTATGCGATAGTCACGGAAAGATGCC
>PLUZ01000421.1 GCA_003162995.1 Methylocapsa sp.
GTTTCACGTGAAACAGTTTTGACCGATTGAGAGGCAAAACCGGACAAAACTGATGCGTCAGACCTCAATGGCTGATCTTCAAAATCTCGATGCGCCCGATGCCCTTGGGTGTCCGCGCCTCGACGCTATCGCCCTCTCGCCGATCTGACTCAAGGCCGGGCATGGGCCGTGACTCAGTTTAATATTTGGGCAGGTTGACTTTCGTTCTCCCAGTTGCGATCTGCGGTGCGGTGCACAAATGAGGGAGGCCCAAGTGATTCTGAAGGTTACGGTTTTTAAGAGCGGCGTTGATGTTTTTTCCGTCGATATTAACGTTCATCAGCCGAGTGAACTGTCGAGCGGCGTAAAGGCGGCTCTCGATGAATTCCATCGGGTGAGCCCAAAAACCCCGCTCTTGGAAGGCGATCTCCAAATCAAACTCGATAAGGCGGAAACCCATTCCTAGAGACTCATTTGATCGATAGGAAACGTTTAAAATCAGAGCCTTGGAGCATGTCAAAATCGAAAAAGCCTCGCAACTTTTTCGCGGCATGCTCTGAGGCGGGTCCCAATCATAGATCCGCATTGGCACGTGATATGCTTGTTCCCAATCGGCGCGTCGGCGAACCGCGATTGACACCCCCGCCGTCCATTTGAGCGGCGATCTCGCGGACCCCGACGCCGGAATTGCCAGCGAACACCCTGTCGGATTCAGCCAGGGTCACACGTTGAAGGTTGAAGCGCATGCTCTAAGTCTCTCTGCATGGTGAGAGGATGTCAAAATGCGAGCCACCCGATCTGCAAGCTCTACGGCGGCCATCCCAACGACGAGCCTGGTGTTCGTCGTGATCGTCTGGATAACGTGTGGAATTGTGGCCGCCGGCAGTTGGAACGCTGCCATGTATGCAAGTTTCCATAACTGCGGGAGACAAGGCACCGAGGATCAGGCCCATTTCTTGATCAAGGGGATCATTGGCGGGCCATTGGCTCTGGTCCTAGCCTTGCTCGATTCGAATTTTGCGCGGAGCGGCTGGTCGCTCAGCACCCACCAATGCGCCCAGCGCGTGGGGCACGATGATGCCTTTGGCACCCCGCAGGAAATGCTCGACCGCTCCTATTAAGGCCTAAATTTTCAAAAAATTACGGGGCTAAAGCTATAGCCTATCGCAGGTTTTCGTTTGGCCAAAATCCCCGGCCCGCACATCGCGCCGCCTTGCGAAAGTCGATTTGCCCAAAGCGTCAATCGTACCAAAACGNNAACTGATGCGTCAGACCTCAATAGAGGATTTTTAAGATCTCAAGCCGCTCGATGCCCTTGGGCGTCCGCACCTCGACGCACTCGCCCTCGCCTGCCTTCAAAAGCGCCTTGGCGACCGGCGAAATCCAGCTGATTTCGTGGAGCTCCGAGCGCGCCTCGTCGATGCCGACGATCCGCACTGTCTTTTCCTCGCCGTGTCCATTGAGATAAGTGACGGTGGCGCCGAAAAAGACCCGCTCCCGGTTCTTTTGGCGCGCCGGATCGACGGTTTCGGCGATTTCCATTCTTTTGCGCAGAAACCGCATGCGCCGGTCGATTTCGCGCAGGCGCCGCTTGCCGTAAATATAATCGCCATTCTCCGAGCGGTCGCCATTGCCCGCCGCCCAGGCCACGGTCTCGACGGTTTTAGGCCGTTCGACTTTTTGCAACTGGGCAAATTCATCCTGGAGCCGCCGCAAACCTTCCGGCGTGATGTAGTTCTTGGTTCCGGCCGGAAGCGCTGGAATTTCGTCCTCGAAATCCGCCTCGGACTCGGTTTCCTTGGTAAAGGCCTTGCTCATGGCTCGTGCAGCAGGGTTTCAACGAAATCCCCGATCTGCTCGCGCGTGCGTGCAGTACGGCAATGTTCGGCGGCGAGGATCGCGCGGAGATCGGCGACCGTTGTTTGCAGATCCTCATTGATCAGCACGTAATCATAGTCCGTCCAGCGGAGGATCTCGTTGCGTGCCTCGCTCAGCCGCTTTTCGATGACCTCGGGCTTGTCCTCGGCGCGGCGCTCAAGCCGCGCGCGCAATTCCTTCATCGACGGCGGCAGGATGAAGATGGTGACGCAGTCTCCGGCACATTTTTCCTTGACCTGCCGCGTGCCTTGATAGTCGATGTCGAAGAGCATGTCGCGGCCTTGCCGCAAGATCTGTTCGACGGGCTCGCGCGGGGTGCCGTAAAAATTGCCATGCACCTCCGCCCATTCGAGCAAATCGCCGCCGTCGCGCAGCGCCTCGAACTGCTTCTTGCCAATGAATCGATAATGAATGCCATCGACCTCGCTTGAGCGGCGCGGCCGCGTGGTGACGGAGAGCGACAAGGTCAAATCGAGCTCCGGGGTCTGCAGCAGCATCCGGGTCAAGGTCGTCTTGCCGGCGCCGGACGGGGACGAGAGAATCAGCATCAAGCCGCGCCGTTTAGGCGCTGTCTTTTCTTTTGCAAAATGGTCGTCGCGCGGCATAAGGTTTTCTACTCGATGTTCTGGACCTGCTCGCGGAATTGCTCGATCTCGACGCGCAATTCGAGGCCGAGCGCGGTCAGGCTTGCGTCGTTCGATTTGGCGCAGAGCGTATTGGCTTCGCGGGACAGCTCTTGGGCAAGGAAGTCGAGCCTGCGGCCGACCGCGCCGCCCTTGGCCAACAGATCGCGGGCAGCCGTGGTATGCGCCCCGAGACGGTCCAATTCTTCCCTGATATCGGCCTTGGCCGCCAGCATGAGCGCCTCCTGGTGCAAACGGTTCTGGTCGAAATTGCTGTTTCCGGCAAGCATTGCGAGCGATTGCGCGAGGCGGGCTTGGATCGCCTCTGGCTTGCGGGCGGTAGAAAGATCCGCCGCCTGCGTTAGCACGGCAATCGTCTCAAGCCGCGCCGAGAGGACTGTTGCAAGCACGGCGCCCTCGCTTCGCCGCATGGCCACGAGGGATTCGAGCGCCGTGTCGAGCAGCTCAAGTGCGCTCGCCCGCGCCGCCAAGATTTCGGCTTCGTTTTCGGCGGCATCGGAAATTTCCACGACGCCGCGCACGGAAAGAAGTCCATCGAGGGTCGCAGGCGAGATCATCTCCGGCAGCGGGATTGCGGCCACCGCCGTCATGAGCTTGCGCAGCAAATCCTGGTTGACGCGGACTTCGGGGGTGGTGGTTTCTCGCTGCGCCGTAAAACCCGCTTGGAGTGTTCCACGCGTGAGTCTTTGCGCAATTCGCGCACGCGCGTCCGGCTCGATCGCATCGAAGGGAGGCGAAAGCCGCAGCCGCGCGTCGAGACCCTTGGCGTTGACGGCTTTGAGTTCCCAGGTCAAGCGCCAGGGTCCGGCGCTTCCTGCGGCCCGTGCGAAGCCCGTCATGCTGGCGAGTGTCATGAAAACCTGTGAATCTCGAACGCGATCGGACCCGCACCATAGAACCAGCACCGCCGCCGCTCAAGCAGTGCACGATTCAGGCTGAGTGTCAGGTTGAATTTCTGCTTTGCGCCATAAGCAGACTTTTGGGATGAATTTGAGAATTCCGTTGAATGAGACCACCGCTAGATGTCAGCCAACTCTTCAATATCGCGTTCTGTTCTATTTTGAGCAAATTTGGCCCCACTACAGATGGGTACCAGCTAAATGACTGTCAACTTGGCCAAGGTTTCGGATTGTTCACCCTACCGTGGCAGGCGATGGGGCCCCTTTCGTAGTCATCTTGCGGCAAGTATTGAGTATTTCTCGTCGCAGCTACTGATGGGCTGGTTCTTTTTCCTGTCGAGGGTGCCAGATCATAATGAGCTCATATGTAGGTAAGTCGATTGGAATCGGCAATATTTTGAGCGGGGCGAGACGGACAAATTGTTCCGCGATCCTCGATGGGAGCGAGAGCAACAGGTCGGTGTTCGCAACGATCCACGGTGCAGGTAGAAAGTTCGGAACGACGAGAGATATTTTTCTGGCCAGGCCTCGGGCACCCAGATAGTCGTCGATCAAACCGGTTCCCGCCCCCCGTGGTGATATCAGCATGTGTTTGCTCGCCATAAATTGTTCAAGCGAAATTTCGGGTTCGCCGATATTGGGATGATCCTGCTTAGCAATGCAAACAATTTTGTCGCTGAAAAGTGTTTCGCGACCGATATACGACGGCAGATTGAAGATCGCATCAAAGCCAATAACCAAGTCGATCTCTTCTTCCTCGATGGCAGCTTCTGGCAATTTACTAGTTGGTTGTTGAATGTGAATTTCAATATTAGGCGCATGCTTGTTGATTGATTCGGTCAGTTTCGGCAAAAGAATGAACTGGACATAGTCGCTCGTCACAATCACAAAACGGTTTTGGTTCGTCGCAGGTGAAAACTTTTCCGGGCTTTGAAGAATCTGTTCGACTTCTTTCAAGACTGCTTTGATCGGCTGCAATAGCGCAAGAGCCCGAAGGGTTGGTTTCATTCCCGCGGTGGTTTTAACTAAGACGGGATC
>PLUZ01000259.1 GCA_003162995.1 Methylocapsa sp.
CCTGCGTCTCGAACTTGCCGCCGATTATCTGGTCATGGCGGCGTGGCTCGCCTACCTCAAGTCGCGCCTTTTGCTTCCGCAAGCCGCAAAGGGCGCGGAACCTGAAGCCGCGGAACTTGCCGAAGCGTTGCAACTCCGGCTTCGCCGCCTCGATGCGATCCGCGCCGCCGCCGAAGCGCTGGTGAACCGGCCGCGTCTTGGGCGCGACATGTTTTTGCGAGGCCAGCCCGAGGCACCGCTCGCTCCCGGCGAGCCGCAATGGCGCGCGAGCCTCTATGAGTTGCTGACCGCCTATGCGCACCGGCGTCAGAAACAGGCGCTCACCCGGGTGACTTTTAAGCAGCGATTTGTCTGGTCGCTTGCGCATGCGCGCGGCGAACTCGAAAAACTCGCAGGAAGGTCGCTCGATTGGACGGTGCTCGACGCTTATCTCGTTGCCTTTTGTTCAACGCCCGAGGTGCGCCGCACGGTCAGGGCTTCGACGCTTTCCGCCTCACTTGAAATGGCCCGGGAGGGCGCGATATCGATCCGTCAGGACGCGCCTTTCGCGCCACTTTGGATCAAGCGCAAATTGCCACAGACGGCGAGTTTTCCGCATGTCGTTCGCGGCTGACCTGGCCACCGCGGCGGCCGGAGGACGAAAGGGATTTGGCTTTGGCTGAAATAGCGCAATTGTTTGCTCAAATCGATCAAAACCAGCGCCCTTCGCGCGACGACGGCCTTGCCGAGGCCATGCGGATCGCCGAGGCTTTGCTGTTCGCCGCCGCTGAACCTTTGGACGAGAAGGACATCGAAAAGCGCATGCCGCGCGGCCTCGCGGCCGGCACTGTCCTCGATGCGTTAAAGGCCGACTATGCGTCGCGCGGCGTGAACCTCGTGCGGGCCGGCGGCAAATGGATGTTCCGGACCGCGGCCGATCTCGCCTGGCTGCTCGCCACGGGTGAGGGCGAAGCCAAGCGGCTTTCGCGCGCGGCGCTCGAAACGCTGGCGATCGTCGCTTACCACCAGCCTGTGACACGGGCTGAAATCGAGGATATTCGCGGCGTCGCGATCTCCAAGGGCACGCTTGATCTTCTGCTCGAAACCGGTTGGGTCCGTTTGCGCGGCCGCCGGCGCGTGCCAGGGCGTCCGATCACATATGGGACGACGGAAGGTTTTCTCATTCACTTCGGCCTTGAGGCAATCGGCGACCTTCCGGGTCTTGAGGAACTGAAAGGGGCTGGCCTATTCGACGGCCGTTTGCCGCAGGGTTTTGGCATTCCGCAACCGAGCGACGCGGCGGAGCTTGCTGAAGACGAGGATCCGCTCGAAGACGAAACGCCGGTAACACCCCCAACCAGCGAATCCGCTGAAACATTCGGGGAGCCGGCGGATCCGGGGCTTGACGAAGAAGGCGCGCCCGAGGCGTGCGGTTCTTAGGAAGCAGTTTAAAACATCATTTTTGTCCGGAATCCGGGCCCGACCGGACAAAAGTGTTTCACGTGAAACGTTTTGGTACGATTGGCGGTCAGGCCAAATCGACATGCGCGAGGCGGGACGAGATGCAGTCAGGGCATTTGGTCCAAGCGCAAGAAAACGATACACTTTAGTTTTGGTTCTGTGGTTTTTCGGAAAGCCACTGTGCACCGGCACCTAAATCATGTGCTTGACCGTGCTGCACCCTTGCCCAGGCCGATATAATCCTTCGTGACAGCTTCGAATCGCCCGGAATGGCGCCAGACCTTCTTGTTTTTGTGCTTCTGAAAGCCTAGGTTTTCGCCACGGCGGGCGGCTGTGAGCCGTCTCACACGAAATGAGGAGGTTTCCGCCATGGGCGGTCTGTCGATTTGGCATTGGCTCATTGTCGGGGCGGTCGTGTTGCTCGTTTTCGGCGGCAAGGGCAANNGAAGAAGACGAAAAGCCCGAGATTCAGCGCTCCAGCGATCAGCCGATGCGCAGCATCGATCATCAAACCGCCGCCGACCCGGCCAAGATTTCAGAAACGCGAAAGCTTGGCTGAGTGCTCCAGCGGCCAAATTTGCGCTGGAGAAGACTGCGGAGTTTGCCGGCAAGCGTTCAATGACGGGTCACCATGTTTGATTTTGATGCCGGCAAGCTCATCCTCATTGGGATCGTGGCGCTGATCGTCATCGGGCCGAAAGAACTTCCGCGCGTCCTGCGCCAGGTAGGGCAGGCCGCCGCCAAGATGCGCCGGATGGCGGCCGAGTTTCGCGGCCAGTTCATGGATGCCATGCGCGAAGCCGATCTCGAGGATTTCAAGGCGGATGCAGTCAAGCTGGCCGACAGTGCGAAAATGGCAGTGGGCGTTGATCGTCTTGCGGACATCAAGGCGGGAATAACCAGCGCTTTAGAGGCGGCGGACAAACCGGCTGTGCTCCCTCTCGCGGAGACACCAGCGATTGCGGCGCCAGGCAGCAGCGATTCCGCTTTGAATTCGATCGCATTGCCGCGCTTGCCTGAAGTGCTGGAAGGCGGCAGCGAAACCTTCCTCGCGGAGGGCGTTGCTCCCGTGGTCCCGGAAGCCGGGGGCGGGCCGGTTTCCGCCGGTAAGGCACCGCCCGCCGCCACCGAGGCCGAGATGCAGGCGCTTGCCGCTGCGCTCAAAGCCGAGATGGGGGCGGCGCAGCCGCCGNNCATGTTCCGAAAAAGTTGATCGGCTTTTTCGATTCTAACATGCCCCAGTTTTTTGATTCTGAGCGATTCCTTTTAGGAAGCGCTCAAGGCACCCCATGCCCTCCGGAACGAGCCACCCATGACCGACGCTGATATCGAGGCGACGAAAGCGCCCTTGATGGATCATTTGATCGAGCTGCGCGCGCGGCTCATCAAGGCGCTTGCCGCCTTCGTGGTGATGTTCATCATCTCCTTCTATTTCGCCAAGGACATCTACAATATTTTGGTGGTGCCCTTCGAGCATGCCGCCGGTCCCGACGCGAGACTGATCTATACGGCGCCGCAGGAATATTTTTTCACGCAGATCAGGGTCGCGCTTTTTTCGGCGGCGTTCCTCTCCTGCCCCGTGGTTTTCGCCCAGCTTTATGCCTTTGTCGCGCCTGGCCTCTATAAGCAAGAACGCAAGGCCTTCGCGCCTTATCTCTTCGCGACGCCGCTGTTTTTCGCGGCGGGGGCGCTCGTCGTGTATTTCGCCGTCATGCCGAATTTGCTTCGATTTTTTATCGGCATGCAGCAGGCCAAGGAGCCGGGGCGGGCGCAAATCGAGCTTTTGCCGCGCGTCAGCGAATATTTGTCGCTGATCATGACCTTGATCTTCGCCTTCGGCATAACGTTCCAATTGCCGGTGGTTTTGACGCTTCTGGGGCGGATCGGGATCGTGACGTCGGATTTTTTGCGCAAGCAGCGGCGCTATGCGATCGTGCTGGTGTTCATCG
>PLUZ01000362.1:0-2200 GCA_003162995.1 Methylocapsa sp.
GACCGGAGCCGCGCTGCGCCGCGCCGGTTAGGACGGCGCCGCAGCATTGGTACGGTGACCCCGGTCCGCGCGCAATTCTCTATGCCAAGGAAACAGGGCGGACCTTGCGAAACTGCGCATGCGCAACTGGGCTTTCCGCTCCAAGTTGATCAACAGCACAGATAGAAGCGCGCAACGCACCCAGTCAAAATGATCGCCGCAGAAAACGCAACATCCCGGGAATAACCTAAACCCCCGCCGCCAAATACCCGGCGATCATGTTTTCGACCGAGTATTTCTGCAGATGTTGGGTCAGGGCGGCCTTGTCGATTTTTGGTGTTTTGTTCAGCACCCGCGACATGGCCTCGGACAGTTCGGCTACGTTATCCACGGGCACCAGCGCGCCGAAGCGGCCATTCTCTAGAACCTCGCGGGGACCGGACGGGCAATCGGTGCTGACGATTGGAACGCCCGCGACCAATGCCTCGATCAGCACCAGCGACTGCCCTTCGCAGCGGGATGACAAAACGAACAAATCGCTCTTGGCAAACCATGCGATCGGATTATCGACAACCCCCCGCAGCGAAACGTCTTCAGCCACACCGAGCTCTTGAGCCAAGGACAACAATGCGTCGCGCTCTTCCCCTTCGCCTAAAATCACAAGGCGCGCCGGCGTCGTCTGGCGCAAGAGGGCGAAGGCCCGCAACAACGTATCCTGCGCTTTCTGCTGCGTCAGCCGGCCGCACGCAACGATTACCGGAACCGTCTTAGTTCGCAGCCACGCTTCCTCAATGGGTTGCTGTGCCTTGGACGAAAGTGCCGGAAGATCCATACCGTTATGAACCACCTGAACAGGCGGCCCGAAAGGAGAAAGCAGCCTGCGTGCGGTTTGCCCGGCGCCTTCGGACACAACGATAACCCAAGGGGTCAGACGATAAAGCAGTGCCACCATACTATTCAACAGCCAGCGGCGCAGGCGGTTAAGTATGCTGTGATGGGTATTGGCGTAGGCAATAAGATCGATATGGATGCACGGCACGATCCTGCGGTAACCTACCAGCAGACCGCCGATAATCGCCAGAAGCGACGGCTTTTCCAGATGAACGAAGACAACTGCGGGCTTCTGTCGTCGCAGATATTGCATCAGCGAACGAATGACCCGCAGAACGTTCGCTGGCCGCCCGGCGGAAAAGTCAATCCTGGTTACCTGTGGCGAAAGGTCCCTCAGATTTGTTCCTCCGCCGTGCCACATCAGAATATCGACGGCGAAACCCTTATCGGCAAGGCCGTTGGCCAGAACGACGGCGACTTTTTCCGCGCCGCCGCTGCCAAGATGCTCGACAAATATGCCGATGCGCCGCGCAGTCGGCGCGGCTACGTCCTGCAGCATGGCCTTACTCCTCAACAGATATCCACCGGATGACACGTTTTTGTTACGCCAGCATCCCCCAGATGGCCGCCCGTCATAGCCCACATCTGCAACAGTTTGGTAATCCCAGGCAAGCCTGAATCAGCGCCACTCTCTCGCGCGAACGCATGGCAACCGAAGGCCCCATTCGCGCATGTTCCGAAAAAGTTGATCGACTTTTTCGAGTCCGGCATGCTTCAACTCATAGGATCTGAATAATTCTTTTCGATCGGAGGATTTCATCTGATCGGGAAACGCTAAAGGCGCCGAATCCGGCGGCAGTCAAAGTTCCGCAATCAGCCGCGGGTATGGGGCCGGGGAACCCGGCAACTGGCCAAGGACTTTAACCGCGTGACTCAGACCCCTCTACGGCAGGCTTTGAGCGGTGGTCGCGTGTGAGCCCCCTGACGAGACACTCCGGCGGCTCCCCTCATGCAATACGGGCTGGCCTATTTACCATCTATCCCTATACCCCAGCGAAGAACAAAAAAAGAACTTGTCAGCTAGAACAAAGCATGTACAATCGATCCATCGCAGCAAACGTTGCGCATAAGCTTCGCTCATGCCAGAAGGGAAGATCACCGTGACTCAAGCAAACCTCCGTCTCGTGGAAGGGACGTCCGTGGACAAGACCAAGGCGCTCGACGCCGCTCTATCGCAGATTGAACGGGCTTTTGGAAAAGGCTCGATCATGCGGCTCGGAAAAAACGAGAAGGCGGTCGAGATCGATACGGTGCCGACAGGTTCGCTTGGGCTCGACATCGCCTTGGGGGTCGGCGGCCTCCCGCGCGGACGAGTCGTCGAGATATACGG
>PLUZ01000362.1:2229-13092 GCA_003162995.1 Methylocapsa sp.
GAGCAGGCGCTCGAAATCACGGATACGCTGGTGCGTTCCGGCGCGGTCGATGTTCTCGTCATCGATTCCGTCGCGGCGCTTACGCCGCGCGCCGAAATCGAAGGCGAAATGGGGGATAGCCAACCAGGTCTCCAGGCGCGGCTCATGAGCCAGGCGCTGCGCAAGCTCACCGCCTCGATCTCGCGCTCGCAAACGACGGTCATTTTCATCAATCAAATCCGGATGAAGATCGGCGTCATGTATGGCAGCCCGGAGACCACCACCGGCGGCAATGCGTTGAAATTCTATGCTTCCGTCCGGCTCGACATCCGCAGGATCGGATCGATCAAGGACCGCGACGAAGTCACCGGAAATCAAACGCGCGTCAAGGTCGTGAAGAACAAGGTCGCGCCGCCGTTTAAGCAGGTCGAATTCGATATTATGTATGGCGAAGGCATATCCAAGACAGGCGAGCTGATTGATCTTGGCGTAAGAGCTGGCGTCGTCGAAAAATCCGGGTCCTGGTTCTCCTACGACAGCCAGCGGCTCGGCCAAGGCCGGGAAAACGCAAAGAATTTTCTCAAGGCCAATCTGCAGATCGCGGAACGCATCGAGCAAGAGATTCGCGAAAACTCAGGGCTCATCGCTGACCGCATTCTCGATGAAGCCGATATGGGCGGTCCGGCCGGGGAGACTGGCAGCTAAGAATTGCATTGCGCCCCATTTGCGGGATTTATGATCGGAATGAACTTTGCGCCGGGCTATAGTCGCCCGGCGTTGCCGCATTGGTCTCCCGCGACGCTTGCGCCATGCGACGCTTAAGCCGTGGAAGCCATTGGCCTGTTGCAGACCTGCCGTGGAAAGCGTTTTCATGGAGACCGTTTGGGCGGAAGGCAAACAGCCAAAAAACGCTTAGACAGATGAATTTGATATCTTGCGACCCGCCAGACTATGAGCGAGCGCAGTTGAAACGATCATGGTCTAGGACAGACTGAGGCTAGGGATATGACGAAATGCACGGTGTGAGTGAGATCCGGTCGGCCTTTCTCAATTTCTTCAAGAAGAATGGACACGAGATCGTGGCTTCCTCCCCCCTCGTGCCTCACAATGACCCGACGCTCATGTTCACCAATGCCGGAATGGTGCAGTTCAAGAATGTCTTTACCGGCATGGAAAAGCGCGCCTATACGCGCGCCGCAACCGCCCAGAAATGCGTGCGCGCGGGCGGCAAGCACAATGATTTGGACAATGTCGGCTATACGGCACGCCACCACACTTTTTTTGAAATGCTGGGGAATTTTTCTTTCGGCGATTATTTCAAACCGCTTGCCATCGAGCTCGCCTGGACATTGATCACGCGCGAATTCGGCCTGCAACAAGACCGGCTTCTCGTCACCGTTTATCACGACGACGATGAAGCCTACCAATTGTGGAAGAAGATCTCCGGGCTTGCCGACTCCAAGATCATCCGTATCGCGACTTCGGATAATTTTTGGGCCATGGGCGACACAGGTCCCTGCGGCCCTTGCTCCGAGATTTTCTACGATCAAGGCGACAAGCTCCAAGGCGGTCCGCCGGGAAGCGCGGATGAGGATGGCGATCGCTTTCTCGAGTTCTGGAATCTTGTGTTTATGCAATTCGAGCAAGTCGCGCCTGACCGGCGCATCGATTTGCCGCGGCCATCAATCGATACCGGCATGGGACTTGAACGGATCGCCGCGCTCTTGCAAGGGGTTACGTCGAATTACGACATCGACCTCATGCGCGCCTTGATCCTCGCGGTCGCATCAGTGACCGGCGTCGATCCGGATGGTCCACAAAAGGTGAGCCACAGGGTCATCGCCGACCATTTGCGCGCAGCTTCCTTCCTCATCGCCGACGGTGTCTTGCCATCTAACGAGGGCCGCGGTTACGTTCTGCGCCGGATCATGCGCCGCGCCATGCGCCACGCGCAAATGCTCGGGGCTAAGGAGCCTGTGATGTGGCGGCTCGTTCCAACGCTATCACGGGAAATGGGTCAGGCCTACCCCGAGCTTTTGCGCGCCGAACCGCTCATCATAGAAACCTTGCGCCTCGAAGAGAGCCGGTTCCTCGACACGCTCGCGCGCGGCCTTTCGATCCTTGACGAGGCAACCCGCGATCTCCCGCAAGGCGGCACCTTGCCCGGAAGCGTCGCGTTCAAACTCTACGACACCTATGGTTTTCCGCTCGATCTCACGCAGGACGCCTTGCGCGCGCGCGCGCTTCATGTGGACGTCGAAGGATTTGAATCGGCGATGGATCGCCAGCGCGCCGAGGCACGCAAGGCCTGGGCCGGTTCCGGCGAATTGGCGACCGAGGCCTTATGGTTCGCCATCAAGGAGAAAACCGGAGCAACCGAGTTTTTGGGCTATGACATGGAGCGCGCGGAAGGTCTCGTCGCCGCGATCCTCAAGGACGGTAAGGAAGTCCCGGCGCTTGGCCCTGGCGAGGCCGGCTCCGTCATCCTCAATCAGACGCCTTTCTATGCCGAATCCGGCGGTCAGGTCGGCGACACGGGTGTCATGCACGCTAGCGGAATTCGCTTCCGCGTCGACAATACGCAGAAGAAGCTCGGCACCCTCTTCGTCCATGAAGGATTGGTCGAGGCAGGCGAGCTGCGTGTTGGGCTTGCCCTTGAGCTTGCCGTCGATCACGAGCGCCGGCAGGCGGTGCGCGCCAATCATTCGGCGACCCACCTTCTCCATGAGGCGCTCCGCCAGGTCCTCGGCGAACATGTGGCGCAAAAGGGGTCGCTCGTTGCGCCTGACCGGCTACGTTTCGACTTCACGCATCAAAAAGCAATCGGCTCGGAGGAACTCGCGCGTATCGAAGACATTGCCAATCGTGCCGTGCTGGACAATACGCCTGTCGTGACCCGCTTGATGAGCATCGACGAAGCAATTGGAACTGGCGCCCGCGCTCTGTTCGGAGAAAAATATAGCGACGAGGTTCGCGTCGTGTCGATGGGCCACGCGCAGGCCAGCGAAGATGATTTGCCGGACTCTCTTGAGCCACCCTTTTCAATCGAGCTTTGCGGCGGAACTCATGCCGCACGCACTGGCGATATCGGCATCATCACGATTGTGTCGCAAGGTCCGGTTGCAGCCGGTGTCCGCCGCATCGAGGCCAAAACCGCGACGGAAGCGCGCCACCATCTCAATGCGCGGGCGAACAGGCTGCATGACGTCGCAGCACTTCTGAGATCTCCCGAAGAGGAGGCGGACAAACGCCTGGCGAGCCTCATCGAGGAGAGCCGGAGGCTTGAACGCGAGTTGAGTGATGCGCGCCGGAAACTCGCGCTGGGTGGTCCCGCGGCGGAAAGCGCGCAGCCCATGCAAGACATTGGCGGCGTCAAATTCCTTGCGCGAGTCGTATCCGGAGTCGCTCTGAAGGATCTCAAATCGCTCGCCGATGAGGCAAAACTCAGCGTCGGATCTGGGGTTGTCGCGATTGTCGGCATCGACGGCGACGGGAAGGCAGGTATCGTCGTCGGCGTCACGCCGGATTTGACAGGGCGCTTTGACGCTGTCCAATTGGTGCGCCCGGCGGCCGTCAAACTCGGCGGCAAGGGTGGCGGCGGCCGCCCCGACATGGCTCAAGCTGGAGGCCCGCATGGGACTGCTGCTGAGGCAGCACTCGCCACTATCGGCGACGCGCTACGGGAAACCGGAAGCGCGGACTAGAACATGTCCCGAAAAAGTTGTTCGACTTTTTCGATTAGGACATGCTCCATTTCTTTGATTCTGAGGGTGTCTCAATCAAATGAATTCATTTGATTGAGACACCCTCCAGCCGCGAGAACGCGCCTGACCATCATCCCCGTTCGGCCCCACGGGGCGGAACAGTTCATAACCAAAGCGCATAGGCCATTTCAATGTTCAAAAAAATATTGATCCCGATCGACCTGACTGAATCGGCAATATCGAAACCAGCCTTGGATGCCTCGGTGGAGCTCGGGCTTTCGTCGAAGGGCACCTTGCGGCTTGTCACCGTCGAAACACTGCTGCCAGCGAGTTTCATGGAATATGTTCCGCCCGAATTCGACAAAACGCAAGAAGAGCGCGCCCTTCAAGCGCTTCAACAAATCAGTGCCGGCCTTGCTTTCCCAAAAGACAACATTTCCCATGCCGTCAGATTCGGCGGTATTTATGTCGAGATCCTGGCCGAAGCCGACGAGTGGAACGCCGATCTGATCGTAATCGGATCTCACCGGCCTTCCATGGCAACCTATCTCATCGGCTCGAACGCCAAGACGATTGTCCGGCACGCGAAATGCTCGGTATTGGTCATCCGTGCGTGAAGCCAGAATTTTGCCATTCGTGGCAACCCTTGTGCGCCTCAGCCGTTAACAAATATCCCCGATTGGGAGGATGGGGGACATCCAAAACGGAGGAAAAAATGACACAAACGGATCAGAAGGCAACCGCCCCGGGCGATGAAGGCTCGGCGAGCACGGTGGAAGGTGCGCTGAACACATTCAATGCCACGTCGAAAAACATCCAAGCCATCGCCAGTGAAATTTTCGATATCTCCAAACAATCCTTTGAACATGCGACGCAAACCCTGGAAAAACTTCGCAATGCGCGTGGCATGGACGAAGTCGTGGCGATCCAGACGACCTTCGTGAAAGAAGCATTTGAACATGCGGTGAAGCATGTGCAAAAGTTCAATGAACTCCTGACTGCGTTCCCAGCCGAAATGACCAAGACCTATCAAGACGCATGGCTCAAATCGGTGGATAGCACTGTGAAAGCAACGGAAACGGCGAGCCAAACCGCCGTGGAAAACGTTGATCGCCCGTCCGAGACCGCCCGGAAAGCATCAAAGGTTTTCGACCGTCGTGAAAGTGCCTGAAGACCTTGTTTTGCGAGACTTTAGCTTCAATGAATCTTGGCTAAAGTGAATCTTGCGAGACTTCGCGAAAGTGAACTTGGCAGCGGCGAACGGCCAAGATCGGTCGATCCGGTTGCGCGATACGCAAAATCGCACCGGAGGCGATGATTTTCGCCGCGGAATGCGCTGCTTTTTTCCTTTCACCCAGCCGCCAGGCAGGCTAAATTGCATCAATTGGCGAAATAAGAAGTTAATCACGTCAAGGGGTTGCACCTTTCGCCACGCAAAGCGGGGCTGGCGCCAGGTGCCGCGTAAAGGGCCGTCACCAAAATCCGTCCGCAATTTCCCTCGAGCCTTACCTTGCGCGATGCCACGGCTCATCCTCATTCGCCATGCAGAAGCCGTAGCTCACGCTCCCCAAGGCGATCTTAAAAGACCATTGACAGCGCGGGGATACGCCGACGCGGTGCGCATGGGCGCTTACGCTCACACTTCCGGTCTCGTTCCAGAGCTCGCCCTTGTTTCACCGGCCCGGCGTGCGCGCGACACGCTCGATGGCATGTTGCAGGAATTTCCGCAAAAACCGGCCTGCGAAGTCGAAGATTTGCTCTACGCCGCCGATGTTGATGTCCTGCGGGGCCTTGTTGAACAAACATCCGCTTCCATAAATACCTTGCTGATCGTCGGGCACAATCCGGGTCTCGCGGAATTTGCTCGTTATCTCGTGGACGGCCAAAACGCCGATGCCCCGCTCCGCCACTTCCCGGCCCCTTGCCTAGCGGAGATCCATTTCTCTTGCGCCGATTGGATTGACGCTTGCGCCTGCGGCGGCGAGCTTGATCGTTTCATGAATTTTTCCTGCGTGCCGGCGGATGACCTTCTTTCGCATTAGCAGGGAACCCCCAAGCCCTTAAAACTAAGCGTCGAAAAGATCGCCTTGGCTCGATCGTTTATGGTTTCTGTCCACCTGCAAATATGAATCGACGCGCTTGTTTGAGAATCGGAAGTCCACACCGCGCGAGCCATTCGCGTTTCGATGCGTAACCGATTCACGTCGCTTAACATCACGTGAACGATGAATTCAAAACCCGTTCAGGTCTAGGCTGCGATCTTCCGCGTGTAGAGGCAATCTCGCCTCAAACGAGGAGATCTCAAAATGTTCACGACCTATAAGTCCCTCCGTATTGCCGTTCTCACTGCGTCCATCGCACTTCTGGCCGGCGTCGGCGATGCTTCCGCCGAGACATGGGCGCAGAGCCATCCCCGCCGCGCCGAGGTAAATCATCGCCTCGCGCACCAGTCCCATCGGATCAACCGCGAATTGCACAAGGGTGAAATCAATCGCAGTCAAGCGCGTGCTCTTCATCGGCAGGATCGCACTGTGCGGGGTGAAGAACGTTTCATGGCTTCGCAAAACCATGGCCACATTACAAAGGCCGGGCAGCGCGCGCTGAACCAGCAGGAAAATGGGATCAGCCGCGAAATAGGCCATTGATGGTCAGGCCGGAAAAAGACCATTGGATAAATTCACGCTCTGCTTTCGTTATGCGACCTAGGCCGAGCCCCACCCTTCCGCATAGAGGATTTCGTCATGGATAGGCTTTCACACTACACAGTGCCCCCATTTTTGAGGTGTGCCATCGTTGTTATTTGTCTCGGCACGAGTCTCGCCCAAGCCGAGACTGCATTTATTGAGAAAGCGATGCCCGCACCCATCGTTGAAATTGCACCGCCGCCCCCTCGCGTCGGTGTTGCTTGGGTGCCGGGCCATTGGGTCTGGCGCGGCGCCGAATGGTTCTGGGTCAAGGGCCATTATGTCGAGGGGATCGTGCCAGCCATGCCAGCGGCAATTGTCGAAGCTGTCCCACCGGCACCGTCGCCTGCCCATGTCTGGGTGCGCGGACATTGGGGATGGGACGAGGACCGCTGGAACTGGCACAGAGGCGTCTGGTTCCGGCCTTGATTCTGCGCCGGCCGCCAATCGCCGGTCGCGGCGACCGGCGGTTTATCGCTACGGCCTGGAACCCAACGGCGATCTGCGAATTTTGCGCTCAAGGCTGCCCTTGACCAGCCTAGCGGGGAACCAAAGCGTCTCCGCGCAGACGGGGCTCGGTCTTTCTTCATGCCGTTGGAATTACCCAAAAACTCTGCGCTTTTTTGTGGTCCCGCGCGTGACCGGCTGGCGCAATTCCTAAGCCTCGCTTTGCTTGCGGCGGGTCCGTGTCCGGCCCAGGCCATCGACGCAAATCGGGCAGATGCGATTCAGGCGGACGCGAGCCAGGAGGGCCAGCCCGTCTCTGAAACGCCGGCCTCCTTCACCGCCGCAGGTGAAGCGACGCCCCCCGCCGCACCCGCCGAGGTGGCGTTTGAACCAGCCAGGCGCGCGGTCTCGAATTGGCTGACCGAGGCTATGGATAACCTCGACCTTTCCAGAGAAACAAAGACGGAAATCGCCCGCGGACCTGGCTTGCTTGATCTTCCGCGTTGCGTGAAACTGAATAATTACTGGTGCATCAAGCGGGCCCGCTGGGCCGGTGAGATCGCGGCGGACGCCGAAGGCCATGTCGCCTTCGCGTCCGCGATCGATGGCGCGATTGCCGCGGCGATACTGCTACGCCGCTACTACATCGATTATAACCGCCGCTCGGCCTTGGCCATTCTGTCGCACTGGGCGCCCCCCCAATGCGCGGGCGCCACGGCCGTAATGGGCAGACCCTCGAAGCCACGCGCTGCTCACATGGCCATTCTCGCGAGTGTCGCCCCGCATGGCATTCAAAATACGCTGCGTGCGCACTGGCTCGCCGCGCACAGGCAAGGCTTCTTCCGTCCGGACAAAACAAAGGCGCTTCGCAGCTCCATCGTGCCCAACAGGCCGCTGGTCATGATGCGGGCACCCGAAATCGCCGTCGGCATGGGTGAAGCACAACGCGCGCCAATTCCGCTCACGAAGATCGCCGCGCTCGATTTCACGGCTCCCGCGACAGAACCGCCGGGCACGGCCTGCGCCAGTGAAAACACGCGGATTCAAAACTACGCAGCGCGCGCGATCGAGGGCATTGCGGCGAGCCCAAACGACGATTTGAATCTTTTTCAGGCGGATGGGACAGCAGGCGCCAATCTTTCCCGTCTGCTGGAAAACATGGCCAAAGTCGAGATCGGCCCATTGGCTGCGCGCGCTGGATTGATTGCCGCCGCGATCGACCGGCTCACACCGCGAAGCCTTGCGGCGGGAACGCCCAGCCCTGGCGATTCGCGCGCCCTCGGCACAAGCCCTCCCCAATGAGTTTTCGAGCGTTGAGGCACGGCCTGATCGATATGCGATCAAGCCGCCGGAATGACGCCAGCGGGCGGCCGCTTAAGGGGCTGACCGCGATTAGAAATCTGAACCCGCCGAAATCGCGCCGCCGCGAAGTCAACGCTTGATACACGTGATATGAGAACTTTTCATGGGAAAGGCTACTACCAATGCGCCGATCCGGCGCTATCATCAGATGTGTAGCAAACGCTACCCACCCTCGTAGCGCTATCGTCAGGAGGGCAAGCATGCGCAACGACCCACGTATCGGATATAATTTGCCGCTGTACATGCTGCCGTTTGACCATCGCAGCTCTTTCGAAAAAGGTCTCTATGGATGGAGCGGGGCGCTGAGTGCGGAGCAGACTGAGCTCATCGCCCGGACCAAAGAGGTTATTTATGACGGCTTTAAATTTGCTCTTGGCACCGGTCTAGCGAAGGACCGCGCCGGCATCCTCGTCGATGAGCAGTTTGGCTCAAATATCCTGCGCGATGCGTCCGCCAATGGCTTCATCACCGCTTTGCCGGCGGAAAAGAGCGGCGAAGCTGAGTTTCAATTCGAGTTCGGCTCGCAATATGGCGCACATATCGAGCAATTTAAGCCCACCTTCGTCAAGGTCTTGGTGCGCTACAATGCCGAGGGTGACGAGGCGATGAATCGGCGGCAAGCCGCGCGTCTCAAGGAGCTGTGCGACTACTGCCACAGCCACAATTTCTATTTCATGTTCGAATTGCTGGTGCCCGCTACTCAGGCGCAGCTGGACATCGTTGAAGGCGATCAGCAACTCTATGACCGCAACCTGCGGCCCTCTCTGATGGTGACGGCGTTGAAACAACTTCAGAATGCTGGCGTTGAGCCGGATGTCTGGAAGATCGAAGGCTTGGACCGGCGTGAGGACTGCCTTAAGATCGCGGAAGCGGCGCGGCGCGAAGGGCGCGAGCGGGTCGGATGCATCATCCTTGGGCGCGGTTCCAATGAACAGAAGGTGATCGAATGGCTACGAACCGCGGCCGGCGTGCCGGGATTTATCGGCTTTGCGGTCGGGCGGACTTCATTCTGGGAGCCGTTGGTCGCATGGCGCGATGGCAAAATCCAGCGACAGCAAGCGAGCGAGACCATCGCCCGCAGATATCTGGAATGGGTAAAGGTATTCGATGGCGCGGCAACGTAGCAACGCCCACTTCGTGCATGGAAGACTCAGGAGAGACACTCGTGTTGGAATGCAAGCGCGAGAAGTGCGCCGGCCGTAACAGCGACACCTCGTTTGTTCGCGGCATGAACGTGAGGAAGCTTAGACATGTGCCGGGAGCAGCTCTATCTCGCGTTCTGCGACGGGATCTGGCTCGATGCTAGCGAGTGCAAGGGAAGTGGCGCAATCAGAAGCCCGCATTAAAGGACACTCTTAGTATGCGCCATCCGGTCTCCGATGCGATCGTTTTCTTTGGGGCCACGGGCGACCTTGCCTACAAGCAGATTTTTCCCGCGTTGCAAGGACTGATTCGTGACGAAGGGCTCGATATACCAATCATTGGTGTTGCCAAGGCGGGATGGTCGCTCGATCAGCTGAAGGCGCGCGCCGAGGACAGCCTTTGCACCCATGGCGGACTCGATACCAAAGCCTTCGCCAAGCTTACCCGTCTGCTCCGCTATGTCGATGGTGACTACAGTGATCCGTCAACCTATGTGCGGCTGCGCCAGGAACTGGAGGATACGAGGCGGCCGCTGCATTATCTCGCCATTCCTCCGAGCCTGTTTGCGACTGTGGCAGAGGGGCTCGCAAAACAGGGCGCCGGGGCAAACGCGCGCCTCGTTGTCGAGAAGCCCTTCGGCCGCAATAGAGAGTCGGCGCGCCAACTCGATCGCATTCTCAACCGCTTCTTTCCGGAAGANNAATGCGATGTTCGAACCGATCTGGAACCGCATCTACATCAACAGCATTCAGATCACCATGGCTGAAAAATTTGGCGTGCAGGATCGCGGCAAATTCTATGATGAGACCGGGGCCATTCGCGACGTGTTTCAGAATCACATGCTGCAGGTGCTCGCCAGTCTGACCATGGATCCGCCGACTGGCGAGGAATACGACGCTATGCGCGAGCAGAAAGCGGGTTTGCTNNGGGCGGGCGTGCCAATTTATATCCGGGTTGGCAAGGCGCTCCCCGTGACCGCTACGGAGATAATGGTGGATTTCAAAAGACCGCCAAGGGAAGCCTTCGCGGAGATTGTTACTCCGGCTTCGGGTCATATGCGGATGAGGATCAGCCCAGATGTCAACATCGCATTGGGTTTGCGGATCAAACATCCAGGTGAGGGCATGGAAGGCCAGGACGTCGAGCTGATCCTGACCGAGCAGGAGTCGACTTTTATGCCGCCCTATCAACGTCTGCTTGGCGACGCGATGCATGGCATCGGAGATCTTTTTGGGCGGCAGGACATTGTCGACGCCCAATGGCGCATTGTGGATCCGGTTCTGGACGAGGTTGCGCTTCCGATCACCTATGAGCAGGGAAGCTGGGGGCCAGAGAAAGCCAATGAGCTGATTGGGCCGGACGGCCCATGGCACAATCCGAAGCCGACAGCGCTGAGCCTATGATCACCATGCATGACCTCGTCTTTCTCTTCGATGTCGACAACACGCTCCTTGATAATGACCGCGTCCAGACTGATTTGGCCGCCTATTTGACCAAGACATTTGGGGTCGATGCCTGCAAGCTTTACTGGGATATTTTCGAAC
>PLUZ01000551.1 GCA_003162995.1 Methylocapsa sp.
GTTAGAGGTATACCGGACCGGTCCGACACAAGAGCGAAACGTCGAAAATGACCCAAACCGGCCATTGCCGCGTGACAATTGAATGGCCGAGTCGGGTGGCTTTCTGTTGGTCCACTTGCAGGGCTGGACGTGTCGAGATCGGACATTCGGCTCAAGGCCGGGTCGGGCCGTGAGCGGAATGGCGGCTTTTGAACCACATATCGTGGAAAGCTGCCGTTCGCTCACCTCCTCATCAGACTCTTAGATCGTCGCTGGCTGCGCAGCGTTTGGCCAAAGCGGACGCGCGAGAGTCACGGGTCAACGTCCGCGTTCAGGGCTAAAGCCAACCGTGTCCTTGAGCTGAAAACCAACTTTTCGACAAAAGATTTTAAAGGGTGATGAGATCGGTAACGAATAGGCCCGGGCGGAATACTCTGTTGCTTGTCTTCCAGAACACCTGTTGATGGACGATCACTACGCTCGTCAGCGCTCGTGCGGGAGGCGCTGCAAGAAAGACCCGAGAGCAGAAGCCCAAACAGCAGGGTGCGCGAGTGTCATGTGACCGTAGCTGGCAGGGCCACCTGGAAACATCACCTCGGTGTAGTTCGATGCGGTAGGTAAGTGCAGGAGTTCGGGAGGATTGGTCAAGTCGTCTGCAAAATTGATGGTGAGCATCGGCTTGATGATCGCGTTCAGCTTTGGTGCCGGATCATAGTCAGCCAAGCTCTCGAAGGCATAGAGAAGGTCGTTGGCGTCGAAGGCTTCGCCGCGAGCCTCCAGATCTTCGACGAGGTCTATCGCGGTCTCGCGGGTGGGCGCCTGCTTTTGAAGCTGGTCAGCTGATCCCGTCATAATCGCGGATAATGGTATGGCCGTCTTGATCCAGTTTTTCGGCGGCGAGTCCTTCGGATAGTCGCCGTTCTTCCAGGCTGGGTCGCTACGAATGGCTTGGCTGATCATCTGGCGCCATATCATGTTCCTTCCGCTGATCGCAGCAGGCGTACTGGCGATCGCCACGAGGCCATCCATGTCGTTCGGGAACATCTCGCCCCACAGCCAGGTCTGCATGCCTCCCATCGAGGTCCCAAGCACCAGCTTCAGGTGCTTTATGCCTATCCGCTCAAGCAGTAGATGCTGCGCCCTAACCTGATCCTTGTAGCCGTAATGAGGGAAATGGGTGCGCAATCCGTCCGATGGTTTGCTTGATTCCCCAGCGCCGATAGCGTCGGGGATCACAAGAAAATAGCGGCTAAGGTCGAGCGGCTCCCCGGCACCGTAAAGCGCATCGAAGAAGGCGGCCTGCGCGAGGTCGGCAGCCGATCCCGCGGTGCCGTGAAGCAGCAGAACCCCATTGGCGATTGCGCCACTCGCGTCGCGACGCGGCGTTCCAAGGGTCAGATAGTGCAGCTTTAGCGACGCCAGATTCTCGCCATCGCCAAAGACGAAGTCGTGGACGTCGACAAAGGCGTCGTTGGGTTTGGGTTGCGAGTTAGCCGCCTGGGCGGAGTGCAGCTCGGTGCGCAAGGATGCGCTGATGACCCCAGTTTTCCACATGAACTTTCCTTGCATAAGTAGTAGGCGTCGGATCACGCTCTAGGCTACCGCGATTGATGAAAAGCGGGGGTGACGAGATCGGTATCGACTAGGCCCAGGCGTAACACCCTGTTGCTTGTCTTCCAGAACACCAGTTCGCGCTCAGCCGGACTCGGAAGCACGTCTTCGACGATCTGCACATGCTCTTTAATCCCGTATGGGATCGGACCGTAATCGGAGCCGAACACCACTCGGTCCACACCGCACATTTCAACCGCGGCTCGCAGTCCGATTGGGTTGAAACCCATGCAGTCGACCAAGATGTTAGTCTTGAAGTAGTCGGATGGCGGCCGATCGTTCTTGTAAGGCTTACCGGCCGGCGGGTTGCGGATCCCTTTGTAGTTAAGGCGCCAATTGAATTCGAGGCGACCAAGGACCGACGCGAGTTCGCCACCCATATGGACGATCAGCACCTGCAGCTTCGGGTGGCGATCGAACAAACCGGAGGCGATCATCCGGGCGCCGTTAACGGTCGAGTCGAAGGGTCGGCCAACCGCCTCGTTGAGGCGGTACTGCATGAGCACCTCGTGCCCGACCGACAGCATCGGTGGATGAATGTGGACCACGATGTCGTTCGCTGCCGCAAACTCCCACAGCCATTCCGCCTTGGGGCTGTCGAGGAAAGCGCGATCCGAGCCGTCGCCGTAGCTGGACGCCACCGCAATCGCCTTGGCGCCACCCTTGCGGAGCATCTCCTCGACGATCGGCCGACAGTTCTCTTCGAGCGCGTGTGCGTTGGCCATCAGCGCGAACTCGCCGGGATAGCGATCCCTGATCTCCAGGTATTCGTCGTTCAGGATCTTGAGGGCGTCGCCCGTGCTAACTTTAAGTAGGTCCCGCGCAAACCATTCCACCTCGCCGCCATTGCTGGCGAGGCAGAGGGTGACGCCTTCCTCGCGCGCCTTTGGCATGGCGTATTCCAGATCGTAAAATTCGCGATAGCCGATCAAGTCCTGAGTGTTGGTTTGCGGGAGTTCTTGTTTTGGATCGTAGAAGCCTCGCTCCGCCATCTTGGCTGCGAGCTTGGGTCCGATCGGGTGCCGGTGGGTATCGACGATTGCCCGGTGTTCCGTTCCGTGTGAATCGGCATCGAGGCCAATTGGCGTTGCGCCCTTTTCGCCGCGAATAGGCTGAACAACATCCATTGCGAGCTCCTTTTTCTCCCGAATAATCTATAAAATCCTCCTCCGTCGTTTACTGAGCAAAATTGCTCAGGAGGGGCACCAATTCAACTTCCGCTGATGGCGCTGAACGTAAGTGCCAGCATGGCTCGCTTTCGGAAGCTATGGGGGGCACTCCGGAAAACATATGTGGTAGCGGATGCTTATGTGGTAGCGGATGCTAAAGTGCCAATGAGCGATAATTAGGTCTTGAGGTTCGTGAGACTTGGTCCAACTCGTGAAAAAGAGCGGCTTCGGCGCGGTTCTCCAATAGCCTGCTTGAACCGCGGGCCGCATCCGGTTCGCCACTTTGGATAATACTGGCCAGTTAGGTTGTCTGATGAGACATTGCGATCTGATCAAGCCTGCTATTGCATTTCCGCCAAATTGACCGCTTATTGGCCGCGATTGGCATAATCGCGTGCGATAGCTCCTGTCGGCCTTGTGACTTTGCTGATCGGCTTGCCGTCTGCCATTTGGGAGAAATGGCCCATTGCCGGTTTGGAGGAAACAAGCTGATATGCCGCAAGTCCAGCCCCTTGTCGTCGCACAGCTTCTGGTGCTCCTGGGCTTGGCAAATGGGACCCCGGTGATCGCCAAAAAGATTCTCGGAACCATTCTCGCGCGTCCTCTCGATGGCGGCATGAATCTGGCCGATGGGCAGCCATTATTTGGCGACTCCAAAACCATTCGCGGCGTCGTGCTCTCTATCATCGTGACCACCTTGGGCGCGCCCTTGATCGGAGTGGACTGGACGATCGGCGTCGCCATTGCGGCGACAGCGATGATTGGCGATCTTTTTTCAAGCTTCACCAAACGCCGGATGACTCTGGTCCCCGGCAGCATGGCACTTGGCCTGGATCAGATCCCGGAATCGCTCCTGCCTGCGATCGCTTGCCGATGGATGTTGCCGGTCACGGCCCTGGATATCGTTTTGGTGGCAGCACTTTTCTTTGTCGGCGAACTTGTCGTTTCGCGCGCTCTATATACGATCAAAATTAGAGACCGGCCTTATTGAGGTCCGGCCTTTCCCGGCTGAACGGAGGTCATGAAGGGTGATCTCCGGTGGACAATTAAAGCGGACGGGCACCACGGACGAGCCGGCGCCGACCGAGGTGTAACCGGCCATGTCTCCGTATTTCCAAGCGCCCGCGCCGAACGATCTCGGCAGAATGGAATCGAGTGTGATGGGGATGCCGCCGGGCAGGCAAATCTGCCCTCCGTGCGTGTGCCCGCTCAGGAGCAGATCGAATCCGGCATGCGCGGCCTGCCGGTATATTTCCGGAGTATGGGACAAAAGAATCGAGAACTCTTCGAGCGGAACCGGGTCCGCGGCTTTCTCGATATTGTCCACCCTGAAATAATGGGCATCGTCGATACCCGCCAGATGAATCCGTTGGCCGCCGCGTTCGATGACAACGCATTCATTGAGCAGCATTCGTATCCCCATCCGCTCCAGGTCGGGGACCATACGGATCGTGTCATGGTTGCCCAAAACGCCGTACACTGGTCCTTTCAGAGCCTCGCGCAGCGGCGCCATCCCGGCAAGGGACTGACTGAACGGTCCGAATGTTTTCCCCCGATAGTCGCCGGTGAGGACACAGAGGTCGTATTCCAGGCTCGGAAGGAGGTCCACGATGCAGGCCATCGCCTGCTCGTTCATATCCGTATGCAGATCGCTTAGATGGAGGATCCTGAAGCCATCGAAGGCCCTTGGGACACGCTGCGAGACAATTTCGTTTTGTCTCAGCCGAAGCTTGGCGGCGTTCCGCCGTCCCCTCTGGTAAAGTCCCGCCAGCCGAAGGACTGCCTCGATTAGGGTGTGTGAAAAGAGCAGGTTCTCTATATGGAAGAAGTTCAGTCCCTGACCGAAGATCTGCGCCTCATGATCCATTTCGATCCCGAGGCGCTGACGGGCATGCAGACGGCCGAGGCGCTTCTCCAGCCTCTCCTCGATATCGCTAGGGTCGAGAAACCTTACCGCGGCGCCAAAGGGGTGCTTCACTCTAGGTTTCCAAAGGTCGTGTTGGCACTCTGCTCTTATTATCCTCTTTGCGTCTTTGGACCAATGGATAAGATTGATCTGCAGTAAGGCCAGTTCGCCACCGCAGTTCAATGTTTACAATAATCTCGAGAAATTTAAGCCGGCGCCGGCATTGTCATATGTGGACGCCACCGTTTGGCAAAGGGTTCTATCGCAGCTCTTTTTCATGCTTTAATGCGCAAAAGCTGCCGACACCACAAGTGAGGCTCTTATGGCGACAGGTGATTCTACTTTGCTGTTCGACGGTCAAACCAGTTACGTCGAGATTGCCGACAGTGCAGATTTCAG
>PLUZ01000146.1 GCA_003162995.1 Methylocapsa sp.
GCGTGGAAACGGCTTAGTAGAGGCGCGGAGTCACGCCGCGACCGCGTGATCGATCGCTTCCAGCCATGTGGAAAACGCCTGCTCGCGGGCTGCACGATAGGCGGTCGCTTTCAAAAGATGGCGTCGAGGGCGGAACAGATTGTTAATCGGGCCATGCGCGGAAAGGAAACGCTGCGCCTTCCCCGGTGACTTGAACTTTTTCATCTGCCGCTCCTTCTGTCGCGTCGGTTGATGCGAATTCTCTGCCCGATTATTCAATTCTTTGTGCTGCCGATGTTCGATCGACAGACGCATCTGCTTACGCGCCGCGCCATAGCTCGCAAGCTTATCGGTGATCATGACGCGTGGCGTGTAGCGCAAGCCCTTTAAAAGCTTCTTGAAGAAACGCGTGGCGGCTTTCGCGTTGCGCTGGCTCTGGACAAGAATGTCGAGCACATTGCCATCCTGATCGACACCCCGCCAAAGATAATGCGTCTCGCCGCGGACTTTGATGAAGAGTCGAGTGGCCCGGGGGAATTGCACCCCCAGGCTCTCACAGATCCGGACGTGAGCGTCTCCACTCATCCGGCTCTTACTGTCCAACCGGTGAACGGTTTTGCTTTACCCAAAGGCTCCTTTCGCATGGCGGTTGACCTTTCGATAAAGCCGAACAGTGTTGCGCCTTCGCTCCAACGCCATTACAGCACTTTCATCACTGTCGGGTCGGAGGAGGCGCCCATTGAAGGGCTCGCCTCCGTCCGCCGCTCAAACGGAACGTGCAGGTTTCCCGCATTCCGCTTTCATGAGTGGCTTCATGAGAGCTGAAGAGAAGGGATCAGTGAGACAAGCTTGACCAGCTTGAACTCCCTCCACAGCCGTGTTTTGGGAAAGTCCTTCCAACCGTGTTCCGCCATTGCTTAGTGCGATGCGACCACAGTCTTCGAACGACCCAGCCATCCAGCTGGTGGAAGCGCTTTCTGACTTGGGAGCGGCAGTAGTAGTTGCCCCATCCTCGGATGATTGGGTTGATCGTTTTGATCAACTCGCCCATTCGCAGAGGGATTTTCCTCTGAGTTAGGGCTCTGATTTGATCCTTGAATCGGTCCAACGACTTCTGAGTAGGAATGGCGTAGAGATTCTGTCGGTTCAACTTGGATGTAATTCGGTCACGATTTAGCTTAAAGCGGCCTTTGCCGCGTCCGATCTTGAATCCGAGAAACTCGAAGCCCTGCGCGATGTGCACGATCCGGGTTTTTTCCCGGTTGAGCGTCACGCCAAGTTTTTCGAGGATCTTTGTTACTTGCGCCAGGGCCGATTGCGCCTCGGCCCGAGTGCGACAGGTCACTATCAGTCGTCCGCCCACCGCGTGAGCTGGTATCCTTTGTGCCTCATCTCCTTATCGAAGGGGGTCAACAGGATATTGCTCAGCAGCGGCGATACGACTCCGCCTTGCGGAGGGTCTGAACGCTCTCGGTTGTTTCCGTCGACTCCAACAAAATCTGCCACTTCATACAATTTCCCCGGTCAATTTAGACCAGAACTCTTTAGCTCCCTCAACTTTGAGACGGTGTCGCCGACGCGAACGGAGCGGTGCCGCGGTTGCTGGTAAAATGAATCTAACCCCGCTGTGTCGAACTCACTTTCGTCGAAGACGCTTGGCGTTCGCGGTTGCCGGACCATGCCACGGGCGCAGGAGGGCTGCGGCTATGGCGGTCGCTCCAGTACGTCCGGAAGCCAACACCCTGGTCGAACGGCTAAGTGCTCGAAGCTTCTCCGCAGCCATGCGATGATATTCGTTCGGCGAGCAGGTGCCGGACATCATCAACAGGCTCCGGCGCGCAATGGTCTCCCACGACGCCAAGGCCAGTTCGGTCCACATTAGGGGAATGGCAGCTGCCTGGTTGTTTCTACTTTTCATCATTTTTAAATGGTTACCGATCCGCTGATCGCAAGTGGTCCGCTGGGTTCATCCTCAATCTCAGTTGCGGTCTTGATTGAGCTTGGATCAAGCAATAACTTGCCTCTGTGCAGAGGAAGTCAAGATGGGCCCCTGGGCTAGGTGGGCGCCCAACCAAAAGAGACCGGTTGGGCCCAATGACCGCAGGATGAACAGCGCCGATTAACGCCTCCACGCGAATCGCGATTTTCATATAGGGACCGAATAAGGCAGCGTCTGTCTTAACGGGAGAAACCTTCCTTGTCGGCGCGGGTTAACGAGTGAGTACTTATCCAGGCGATCGCAAAGGCTGCGTTCAATGAAAATGTTGCATATCCTCGTTGTCGAAGACGAACCTTGGATCGCCATGGACCTGGAGATGATGATCATCGAGGTCGTAACCGCTACCGTCGTGATCGAAAGGTCGGCTGCCGCTGCGAAAAAGGGGTTAGACGAAATCCTTGATTTTGCTTTTTTGGACGTCGATGTGACCAACGGCAAGACGTTCGAGATTGCAAATATTCTCACGCACAAGCATGTGCCTTTTGTTTTTGTTTCGGGTTCCCCGCAAAGCAACCTGCCCTGTGAGTTACGCTGCGTCCCGTTCATTTCAAAGCCGTATTCTCAGGCTCAGATCGAGACCGCGCTGCAGGCTTTCGTAAACTAGCCTTCACTGGTCGCTAATTTTCAACCGCATTGTAATGCGGGAAGGTCGGAAAGCCGGTCCCCTCCGCTGTTCGAAGGGATCGAATCACAGATCCGATCAATGCGCGGCTTGCCGTAGGGCTCCAAAACGGAAGAGGTCGGCAAATGGTGTTGTTCAGTTTAGGTCCTCCATTGGTCTAAAAGTTCAAGTAGCAGACTTTTGAGCGGCGAGCTCTTCGATATCGCTCGCACAGCTATTTTGGCGCGATAAATCTGATGATAAGAGGAGGTTCGCTCTTCAGAGCTTCCCGATGCAGAAGGCCATTTCAGGCGCTCAAACAAGTCTTCGCACACTTGAACTACCTAAAGGAAAGAGAGCACGCCGCCATCGATCTTGAGCAGGCCGTCAGGCGTGTCGATTCCTGTCTCGACCAGCAGCTCGATCGCGCGGCCGGTCGAGAGATGCCGCTGACTCAAGATGTCGGCTGGGTCTTTTGGCAGAAGCGTTTGACGGAGGCGAGGATTTCGTCGGCAGATTTGGTCCACTTGTAGGGTTTAGGGTTCTCGTTGTGCCGCTCGATGAAGGTGCGTATGTCGGCTTCCAATTGGTTGGTCAAAGTGTGGACGGCGCGTTGCAATTGCTTTCGCGTAAGCTCCACGAACCGGCGCTCAACCTGATTGATCCAGGACGCCGACGTCGGGGTAAAATGCACATGATATCGGGGCCGGCGCGCCAGCCAGCTTTTGATCGCCGCCGTTTTGTGGGTTGCGTAATTGTCCATGACGATATGGACGTCGAGCCCTTTAGGAACGCGGGCGTCGATCTGCTTGAGGAAGTCCAGAAACTCGGCGCCGCGGTGGCGTTTGTAGCATTTTCCTATGACGAAGCTGGAGGCGACGTCGAGCGCGGCGAACAGCGAAATCGTGCGGTGGCGGACATAGGAGTGGTTCCGGCGTTCCGGAACGCCGGGCATCATCGGCAAGACCGGCTGCTCAGTCCAGCGCCTGGATCTGGCCCTTCTCATCGACGCTGAGGACCAGCGCCCGGTTGGGCGGCGACAGATAGAGCCCGACGATATCGCGGACCTTGTCGACGAATAGAGGATCGCTTGAAAGTTTGAAGGTCTGCGCGCGATGCGGCTGCAACTCAAAGGCGGTCCCAGATCCTGCGGATCGTCGTGTGCGAAAAGCCGACGGCGGCGGCCATCGAGCGTATCGACCAGTACGTGGCGTCGGCTGGCGTCGAACGAAGCGCGCGCTCGATCACGGCGGCCAAGCGCACCTCGATCGAGACATTTCAGGTCGCCAGCTCTTCAACGTACGTCGGAAAGGGCCCTGTCTTGCCGCGCATGATCGCGAAGGCGACGCGCCATTTTATTGGCGAGTGCGAAGGACGGCGACAAGCTTGAAGGGCTTGCTCTGCAGAGCTTCTTCGTGGATCGCAGCGTATCGTCGGCTAGGATGATAGACGGGTGGCACGCGCGCCCACGACGAGCAATGTCCACAAATGTCGATTGCGAACTGGGGTGCTCAGGTTCACCCAGCGGCGCACGGTCGCAAAGGACACCAAGATCGCGCTCACCCGGCAAATCCTCGACGTCACGGAAGCTCTAGGTGAACCGGACATACAGCCAGATCGCCTATTGGATGGTAGGCGGCATAGCTGATTTTCAAAGACACGCTCAAAGAGAGATAGGCGTCGCGGCTGCGTGTTTCGTTCCTTGCGACCTTGGACTTCACGCCTGGTCGCTAGGAGTGTTCACTTTTGCTCAGACGCCCCCCGCGATCATGCCTAATCTGCACAACCCTTGGCGCGTGCAATGTCTTCCATTGCTTCCAACATCCGGTCCAGGATCCCGGCTGGTGAAAGCTTGCTGGGTCGACAAGTCGCTCTAAGCAACGGAGAAAAAAATGGCCGTTCGTACTTTGACACTGACTACAATCGTATCGCTGCTCGTGGGCGGGATAGCCGTTGCCGGCCAGCCTGGCGATGCATCCGGTCCTGCAGCGGGAAAAAACGTCGAACCAAGCACCGCCATTCAAAAGGATGAAGGCCGCTCGACCAGCGGTGGACAAGACTCGCGAGGCTCTCCAATTGCGGCCGGCGCACCCGGCGTGGAGGGAAAGCCGGGATCACAAAGTGGCGCGGTTCCGCAGGACCGAATGGCGCCCAGGTAAGGCAAATAATGCATGTTTCAATTGCCGGCGCTCTAGCCGTCCTTGCCCGCCTCGGCCGTTGCCTCTTCGACCGCCTCGCCGAGACAAAAAGCGAGCGCCTCCTTAAACCTCGTCGCACAGAAATCCGCT